>JAFMIS010000066.1 GCA_017853915.1 bacterium | reverse complement strand
AGACAAAATCCATCTCTTGGATGGTATCTCTGCCCCGACTCTTAGAGCAATAAATTTAAAAATCCTCGCAATTTCAAACCGCTACATCGTGTAGCCCCACCGGGTACATCTACCGAATTTGGGTAGATGGGCAGATCTGGCCATCTAGGCACCTTTGTTGACTCGACGTTGGGAGGCACGCAACTTTGTGAACAAGCCTCCGATTAAGAGAGGTGACAGATGCGGAGAGTACGACCAAGGCGCGGCCGCGAATGCTGCTTGATGTGGTGCGCGAAGCGATCCGCTTACGCCACTTGAGTTATGCCACCGAGAAGCACTACCTGCACTGGATTCGGCGCTTTGTGGCGTTTCATGGAAAGCGCCATCCGAGGGAGATGGGCGAATGTGAAATAGTCGCGTTTCTCTCTGATATCGCTATGAGGCGCAATTGCTCGCCTGGAACACAAAATCAGGCGCTCAACGCGCTCGTCTTTCTCTTCAGAAACGTGTTAGGAAAAGATCTCGGTGAGTTCCGAAACATTCAATGGGCACGACGGAAACAGAGAGCCCCGGAGGTCATGACCCGCGAGGAGGTTTCGGCGGTGCTGGAGAGCCTTAGCGGAAATTTTCAAAAATGGATTATCGGTTCACTGCTGTACGGTTGTGGAATGAGACTTTCCGAGGCGCTGCGGCTCCGGGTGAAAGACATCGACTTTGGGCAAGGAATCATCGTTATCCGCGATGCCAAGGGTGACAAGGATCGAATCGTGCCCCTTCCTCGGAGACTTATCAAGCCTCTGCATCGGCAACTCGCGCACTCAAAAAAAATTCATGACATGGATCTTAAAGTGGGGCTCGGTCGGGTCTCTCTTCCCTTCGCGCTCTCGCGAAAATACCCTAACGCGGATCGCGAGTGGCCGTGGCAGTATGTCTTTCCATCGACCAAGGTATCCCGTGATCCTCGATCGCAAGAGATCAAGCGCCACCATCTCTACGGCTCATACATGGAGGAAGCGATAAAACGAGCCGCACGCGAGGCCGGCCTCACCAAACGCATAACCTGCCACACCTTTCGGCACTCTTTTGCCACGCATCTCTTGGAGAATGGCAAGGATATCCGCCTTATTCAGGAGCTACTGGGGCACAGCGATGTTAAGACGACTATGATCTATACCCATGTTGCAAAGTCGCCAGTGCCCCGTGTGGTGAGCCCGTTCGACGAGCTATAGGTCGGAGATTTCTGAGCCTCACCACTGCGAGCACGGATAGTCGATGCTTTAAGGCTTCGTGTGTCTGGTTTGACCGTAGCGTAGCTCACCATTCAGGTGCTGACGCTATCTCATGACATATGCGAGCTAGAGGCGTTAAAGACTGGCTATGTCGGGGCGAATCTCTCGTGTTAGAGGGCGGGCTTCATGATACAAACAAGCAACTATGTCTCACACACACGAGCGAGATCATTCTACCAGGGACTTCCGGCGAATGGGACGCGCTATCGAGGATCGCGGCATTCGATGCGCTGGATGGTGGGAGCCTCATCTGCGCTGCACCAGAGAGTTTCTCGAGCGAGGAGTGCCGGCGAGTAAGAAGGTGGCGGTATTCGGGGCGGGGCGACTGCTCGACCTGAACTTAAAACGGTTGCTTGAGAGGTGCGAGGTTGTACATCTCTTCGACGCGGACCCCGGGTGTATGCGAGCGTGGAGAGCGGCAGCAGGGAAGGAGTTCGGAAAGCGAGTGGTGCCGCGGATAGTGGACCTCACGGAGTGCCTTGATGAGTGGTCGCATGGCCTGGCAAGGAGTGCTCGTGTCGGTACGCTCGCGGAGTATCTCACTTCTCGTGAGGCCCCAATCCCATCGTGGAGCGGGGAGGGGTTCGAGGGGGTAATCTCGCTCAATATGCTGGGGCAGATCCCTCTTTATTGGAGAGATCGAGTGCTGACGGGCAAGTCTGAACTTAGCGACGTAGAGGCGGAAGCTCTCATGCGCTGTATGGGACGCTTGCAAGCAGCTCACGCCGAGGGGATCGCCCAGCTTCAACCAACGTGGGCGGCTATTATCACCGACACGGAGTACTATTTTTACGATGTTGATCAGCCCGAGTGGAGAGTCGAGTCGGCTGTATTTGACGAAAAAACACGAGACATGCTCCGCCTACGCCCTGAGTCACGCACGCCCCGCAGTGAATCCTGGTTGTGGCACGTCGCGCCACAGTTTATTGAGTCAGATGTAGAGGGGGAGATACATCGCGTCGAGGCGCGATTTCTCACCTCATTTAAGAGGTAGAAGTACGTTCGAACCCCCTTGAGCAACGGATACTGAAAGAGGTGCTTTGCCATCCCAACGTTGCGCAATCTCAAGCTGTACTACCTCGGGCGAGGCTTTGAGGGCATTTCCTTTGATCTGAACAGATTTTGCCTCAGCCTCAGCGCGCACGATCGTGATCTCGGCCTGCTTACGCTCCTTTTCGAGCTCAAAGTTTTTAGCAAGCGCCTCCTGCTCGCGCACAACTTTCTGTTCGATCGCGGCTTCGAGCTGCTCCGAGAGGTCGATATTTGTAAGCGCGATGTCGACGATCTGTAAAAGGTCTCCAACCGCGGGACGGATCTTCATCACTACATCTTCCTTGACTCGCTCTCGGTTCTTCACCAGATCTTCGGCGCGCGACATGGCAGTAACCTGCTTCACTGTTTCTTGCACGCGCGGTTCAATTAACGATGAATAGGGATCGCCCTTGTATTGCTGAAACAGGCGCACTACCTGCCCCTCAGGTACTCGGTACATGACGGTGTATCCGATTACTATATTCTGGAGATCGCTTGAGAAACTGGCAGCTTTGCCATCCGCCTTTAGTTGCATAATCGGGAAGTCAATAATCTGCTCCGCGAAGGGCCATTTGAACGTGATTCCCTCAGAGCGTTGTTGTGGGTCGACTTTTCCCAGGAATACTGAAATACCGCGGTGTCCTGGTGGAACGATGTGATACATCTGAAATACGAGGAATAAAGCGGCCGCGATTATGAGTCCAGCCATCCCCATTTTCTTGTCACCCTTGCCAAACTGGGACTCCATATCGATTATTTTACCGTTCATGCCTTTCCTCGTTAACCACTAAGCTGCCTGATTCTCTGATACGCCTCGTGAGATATCAATGGGAAAAGGAGCCTGCAACGGGGTAGTTGTCTGATTGAAGTTTTAGGGGATAAAATACGGTATCTTTATGGAAATCTTTAGTCTTGAAAATTCTATCGCGCTCCTAACGCTCACGTCGCTTGAAATCGTGTTGGGCATAGACAACATCGTGTTTATAGCGATCGTTGCCTCACGTTTGGGCCCGGATCGTCGCGAGACGGCGCGTCTGATCGGTTTATCGGTAGCGATCATTACTCGGCTGCTTCTCTTGCTAACTCTCTCGTTTTTAGCGTCCCTGACGGATCCTATGTTCGCGTTCGCGGGGCGGGAGTTTAGTGGTCGAGATCTGATCCTGATCGCTGGAGGAGTTTTCCTCATCTACAAGGCAACCAAGGAGATCCACGAAAAGACGGAACATAAAGAGAGTGAGCTGGAATTGGCGGGTGGCGCGAAAACTGTCTCCATGAAGGGAGTCGTTTTGCAGATCGTCCTGATAGATATCATCTTTTCGCTCGACTCGGTTATCACGGCTGTGGGCATGACGAACAACCTACCGGTTATGGCCGCCGCGGTGGTGCTGGCCGTGGTTGTGATGTTGGTGTTCTCAGGGAAGATCGTAGACTTCATAGAGGCGAACCCAACAGTCAAGATGTTGGCGCTCTCGTTCCTTCTCATGATCGGATTCGTTCTGGTGTTAGATGGCTGCGGACATCACATCGAGAAGGGGTACATCTACTTCGCCATGGCATTTTCTCTGGTCGTTGAGATGTTAAACCTCCGTGCGGCCCGAAATAATGACACGAATCGACCGTAATCGCAGTTGCGCCTTCTTAGAGAGTAGATGCAATCGCCGCAGAGCCGTAGAGAGCGGCGAAGTCATCATTCACGATAAACACAGGAGTCGCCTCAACGCGTTCTCGTTGTTTGCCCTTCTTCAAGTATCCCTCCATAAAGCGCCCATTCAGGAGGAACGGGGCGATCTTAGGAGGTATGCCACCACCTAAATAGACGCCGCCTGTTGACAGGTATGTGAGAACGATATTGC
Organism: bacterium; assembly: GCA_017853915.1. GTDB lineage: Bacteria > Bdellovibrionota_C > UBA2361 > UBA2361 > OMII01 > OMII01. The sequence goes on along the minus strand of JAFMIS010000066.1, from coordinate 5,759 downwards.
TGCAGTGCGCTCCGAGTATGGAGCAGAACATATTCATCGTCTGGGTGGCGAGATCGCTCGTGCCCTCAAGAGCTCGCGTGGCTATTACGGAGGCGGTCACGGGCGCCGCATCAGGCGCTTGATCTGCGGGTGGCTCTGGGGCTCGCTTTGTGTCGCGCAGGAATGAATATATGTTTACGATCCCTGGCCCACACAAAACAGACTCAACGCTGACATGAGGCAGCTTACCTTGAAGATAGCGCAGTAACTCGATCTCGATATCATTTGTGGGGGCAAAGTTAGCGTGCCCTCCCTCTGATGCCAAGAGGACGCTCCATCCTGCCTCGCGATGAATCAATGAGTGGCCAATCCCTGTCCCCGGAGCCACCACCACACATGAACCGGCTCGATCTACTGAGCCTTTCCCCTCGTAGACGCAGGTAAGGCTCGAGGGCTCGAAGGTCGGGATAGCCGCGGCGGTGCTGACGAGGTCATTAACGAGTTTCACCTTAGGAAATTTGAGCTTGGCGCCAACCTCGGATTGCGACACTTCCCACGGTAAGTTGGTGACTTTAATCCTACCGTTGACGACTGGGCCTGGTAGCCCGAAACATGCCGCTTCGATCTTGCCCGAGAGTGATCCACGATATGTCTCTAAAAATTTAACAAGGATATCCTCGAGGCTGGAAAAATCTTTACTTGCGTATTGATCGGAAACTATCAACTCAACTTTTCCGGCTCGCCGCTCAAAGAGTCCGATTCGAGCTTTGGTTCCTCCGACATCACCCGCGATAATCATGGTCGTCTCCCGGTGTAAAAAGATAGTTATATCCTCTGCTCCTCATGTAAGGCGCATTGCGGGTATATCACTCAAAACAAAGTTCTCCAATAACCCTGCGAGATCCGGAGGTATATGTGCGATCGGTGCTTAACCGCGTTTGGTTTAGAGGGGCAAATAACTATGACTTGTAAAGTGTAGTGTAACGCATGTTTGGTGGTAGCTGCCTGTTTTTACTTAGAGATTCCATGGACTTCACTGAGCCTGAACCGTATACTTGCCGCCTACCCGGGGTGGCGCTCGATCAAGGTGCTCGACCCAGGTCGTGGGCAGATTTGTTCCTTTTGTGTCGAAAGCTCATAGTAGGCTGAAACAAGGCGGTTCTTGATGAAGATTCTAATGCTCGGTTGGGAATACCCACCACACATTGCTGGCGGCTTAGGCACCGCATGTCAGGGGCTCACCTCAGCGCTCGCCGACCAGGGCATCTCAATACATTTTGTGGTTCCTCAGATTTATGGCGACGAAAAAGTTGAACACATGGTGTTCACAGATTCTGCTCGCCGGGGAGTTGGCCCTCGAATTGACTCATCGGAAGTAGCCAGCGGCGAGACGGCGATTGATGTCGAAGTTAGTCGCGTTCCCGCTTTTCTGACACCGTACTGGAATCCTAGCCAGTTCAAAGAGGCGGTGGTTTCAGCTACCAAGCGTCAGTGGGCCTCTCTGCCACGAGCCATACGTGAGGAACCTGTAGCGCGCGCCCTTATTGACGGTGAGGTGTTCGGAGTTGATCTGGTAAGCGCTCTCGCTCCAGAACAACCGCGCTCGAATGGTAATGGCTCACGAGCCCGGTACGCTCCTGATATCTTCAAAGAGGTGGAGCGCTTCACGGCGGATGTGATAGCTCGTTTCAGTTCCGAGAGTTTTGACATTATTCATGCACACGATTGGATGACGTTCCCTGCCGCGGTCGCGCTTGCGCAAACAACGGGCAAACCCCTTGTTATTCACGTCCATAGCCTGGAGCACGATCGGAGTGGGTTGTTTTTAAACTCCTCGATCAACGAAATTGAGAATTTTGGTCTCTCCGCTGCTGATCGGATAATAGCTGTAAGTCATTATACCAAGCGCTCCATAGAGAAGCATCACAATATCTCGGCGAACAAGATCTTTGTGGTGCACAATGGCGTATACCCTCGTGGCGCCGTTACTGATTATCGACTTAAGAAGACGTGGCCTCGTCACGTGGTGTTGTTTCTGGGGCGCGTGACGTTTCAAAAAGGCCCTGATTATTTTGTTGAGATCGCGTCTCGCGTCATACCTCACGTGCCGGATGTTCTTTTTGTTTTGGCCGGAAGCGGGGACATGTTGCCGGCGGTGATGGACCAAGTTCGTGGAATGAAGCTTGATAACCACTTTCTGTTCCCGGGTTTCTTGCAGGGCGAGGAGCTTGAGGAGATGTTTTCGATCGCTGACCTCTATGTGATGCCCTCAGTATCGGAGCCTTTTGGTATCACGGCGTTGGAAGCTATTAGCTTTGATACCCCTGTAATTATCTCCAAGCAATCCGGTGTCGCCGAGGTTCTACGACACGCGTTGAAAGCCGATTTCTGGGATATCGAGCGCATGGCCGACCTTATTATCAACTCTCTCCTTCACGAGGAGTTGCGAAATGAGATGGTTTTGATGGCTCGTGAGGAAGTGCGGCGGTTGCACTGGGATGCCGCGGCTTTAAAAACTATAGAAGTCTATCAAGACGTAATCGTATAGCGTGGAGTGGGGCTTCGGTATGCCGTCCGTATGCGCCTATTTCCAGGTCCATCAGCCCTACCGATTACGACCTTTTTCGTTCTTCGATAAAAGCGGCGATTATTTTAACAACGCTCTCAATCGAGAGGTGATGCAGCGAGTCGCGGCCCGCTGTTATATTCCAGCAAATCAGGCCCTACTCAAAATCATCAAAGCCACGCGTGGTACATTCAAGGTAACATTTTCAATTACGGGTACCGCCATCGAGCAGATGAGGGAGTACGCCCCAGAGGCACTTAAGAGCTTTCAAGAGTTGGCCAGGACGGGATGCGTAGAGTTTTTGGGAGAAACGTATCATCACTCTCTAGCCTCTCTGTATAGTCCAACTGAGTTTCGCGAGCAGGTGTTGCTGCATCAGGACTTGATGCAGACTGAGTTCCGATGTCGACCGAGAATTTTTAGAAATACGGAACTTATCTTTAGCGACTCAATCGGCGCTGCCATATCCGATCTTGGATTTAAAGCGGTTCTTGCGGAAGGGGTAGATGAGATTTTGGGGTGGCGATCGCCGAATAGTGTGTATCGGGTAGTCGGCAGAGATGTAGCGCTGCTAACGAAGAACTACGCGCTCTCTGATGATATCGCCTTTAGGTTTGCTACAAGTGGAGAGCATGGAGGAACGCTAACTCCAGAGTCGTTTGTCGCGCGTATGCGCGAGCGAGCGCAGAGTGATGATGTGGTGGGAATCTTTCTTGATTACGAAACTTTTGGGGAACATCACCGTGAGGAATCCGGTATCTTGCGATTTCTCGCCGAATTGCCAGCATGCGTTCTGGCTGACTCGTCTTGGAAGTTTTTGACCCCGAGTGAGGTCATTCAGCAGCATAAGTCTGTTGGAGAGTTGTCGTATCCGCGACATACTTCGTGGGCAGATTGCGAGCGGGATCTGAGCGCATGGCGCGGTAATGAAATTCAACGAAAAGCCCTGGACGCGATCTATGCGTATACTCCAGACACAGAGGAGCGGAGGCAGGTGTGGCGTAAACTGCAAACATCCGATCACTTCTACTATATGGCGACCAAAGAAGCTGCAGATAGCGCGGTGCACTCCTACTTCAGCCCCTTTGAAAGTCCATACGAAGCGTTTATCGCCTTTGCGAATGTGGCCCGAGATCTCGGGGCCGCTCAGCGTAGCTAGGGCAGAGGCGGGCTATTCCTCACATGCGGTGCGAGTCTTCGGGAGCTTTTTAATCTCCTTTTCAAGTTGCGAGAGATACGCCTCAGTGCGTGGCCGCGAGTCCGGTTTTGAGCCCGTATCCGGTGGTAATGTCGAGGCGCACGAGCGTTGAGCGGTTTGTTTGGCTCTCTTAGCGTAAACAAAGAGCTGTGACGCGGAGCTGAGAAGTGTTGAGCGGGCCGCCTTTGTCTTCTCCAGCGGGCACACCGAAGCAGGGCATGAAAGGGCTTTATCTTTGAATGTCGCGTCCAAGAGAGACTCGAAAGACTGCCGAGTGTTCGATGCTTGAAGCACAGTACTGTCAGGAACTTTACCACCGCATGCGCGGGCTTTGCCAGCAAATTGAGGCACGCGGTCCGCCAGCGCGGCGAGTCGTTTGAGCACTCGCGATTTTGAGGCCACATGTGAGACGGAGGAGCACGGCGCCGCGTTTGTCTCTCCTACGTACGAACTATTTAGTTTATCGGGCGAGGCGAAATCTTCGAACGCATCGTCAATGCCGTTCGTGTTTTCGTCCTGGCCGCTCGGATCCACATCACGGGTTCCATCGCCATCTAAATCGTATGCCTCATCTCCGTCATCTTTCGTATCATTATCAGAGTCAAGATCGCGAAAATCTGGAGTTCCATCGTTGTCTTTGTCTGAAAGGGGATCTGAGGTGTCGCCCTCACGAGCGTCATCAATCCCGTTGCGATTGTCATCAACGCCTGATGGCGTGGTATCTTTATCGTCAGGATCCCGCTCCACTGCGTCGGGCACGTCGTCACCATCGGAGTCCTCGTCGAGGAAATCGGGGGTTCCATCGCCATCTGTGTCTGTCGTGCCCTCAACCGAATCTGGGATCGTATCGTCATCGCTGTCTTGATCGAGGTAATTTGGTCGATCGTCGTTATCAGGATCGCCTGTGCCCTCTGTTGCGTCTGGAATTGAGTCTCCATCGCTATCGCCTGAGGTCGCAGGAGTGGGAGTGGGTGCTGTAAAGGTCGTCCCGCATGCCGCTACAAGGACGTGGAACGAAGGGGTGGCGTACTCCTGGAGCGATTGGTACTCAAAGGTAAGTTCACTCAGAGATGTAGTCGGTTGAAACCATGCTGAGGCGGCTTCGGTGTCTCGAAGCCCTCCCTCGATAGTTTTACGAAAAAGAGTCGAAGAGCTCTCTGAGCCGACAACGGCTGCTGATTGTGAATCCCACGATGGGATATTTGAGCCATTTACACTTGGATCCGCGTCGAATTTCTGAATGAACCAGCTTGCGACTGTCGGTGTTGCGATGAGTTGTCCAGACGTATCCTTAGCGGATAGCTTCACCTGGTCGACATCGATATCGATAACCGAAAAGCCCCACCCGGAGGCAGGAGTCCCGGAGTTAAATCGGATTGTGAGAATCACGCTATGGGGGATAGGAGTGCCCGCTACCGCATCATTTGACTCCGTCCGGATATTTAAGTTCGTCGCGTTTTTTGCGGAGCCATAAAAACCTTTCATGGAATTACCTCCACTGAAGGGCTCATTTTGGCCTACCACAATAGAGAGGGGCTTGCCGGTAACTTCCCAGGTAAAATCCGGCAAGACCGATACTCGACCTGACGGAAAGATAAACTGTCCGGTGCCGCTTGAAGGGCCAGTCTTCGTCCATGTTACGTATCCGCCTTTTAAGCCGGCGTGACATGGCCGACCATTCGCCTGGGCAACTCGCGCATGGCTGAGGGCGAGGGTAAGGATACACGATAAAAGAAAGCGCATGAGGTTCCGATTCATAGACCGTCCAAATACCTGTTTAACACGCAAGAAGAGTATCGAAGGAAAGAAAAGCAGGCTACTGTTTTTTACAAAGTGAGCCCCTTATGGGTTGTTTTCAGCAATCTAGCTGAGGATCAGGGTGCGAGTTGATAGGGTAGTAGCAGTTGCCCCCGGATTGGTGAAAGCGCTAGCATAAAACCCTTGGCCGTAATGTAGCCCGTCCCGTAGTTTAAGACAGATCGACTTAGTTCGCGAATGTCACCGAGTTTTTAGCAT
>JAFMIS010000065.1 GCA_017853915.1 bacterium | reverse complement strand
AAGCCCAGTCCACAAAATGCCCGCGATAATGGCCGCTCCGGCGCAGTACTCCAACAGGGTGTATCCTTTTTGCTTCGTTGCCTTTCGATTATTTCCCATATTCCTCCTTTTGTTAGTTATGACTATTAACTCTTCATCCCAACACCACAGGCTTTGATACGAGCTCCTCCCCTTCGGGAATACTCGGACTCAGGGCCAACAGGGCCCTGCCGGGTAGCGCGCGTCTCTCTACTCCCGCGGAGTGAGGCACATCACGACTCAAGCCTTTTCTCAATCGAAGCGAGACCCACGCGCGCACTCGCCGCAACCCCTCGCGGATAGGCTCGCTCAAACCAACGACAAGCCCACCATCTGATGGACACGGCCGATCCAGCGGCACCAGGAGCGCGCAAACGTTTCGACTAAGAAATCGGTATGGCGTATACCCGCTGCACACCCACGCCATCGCTCGCGCGCATCTGGGAATGACAACGTGAGAGACCTTTCTTCCAGAAATGACGGTCACTTGATCTCGCAGCAACGAGATAGGCGCTGCGCCGACGCCAGTATCATTTATCAAGACGGACAACTGGGCGTCATGACGAAGAAGGCCCGCAACAAACGACAGCCCCTGACGATTTGCGTACGCCGCTGACGTGTCTCGATTGATTACAAAAATTACTTCATCACACACCTGCAGCAACGCATTTCGCGCTACCGTCAGCAAGCCTGATGTGTCAACGACCACAACGTCATATTTCAATACAAGGGTCTCAAGAACCGAGACCATCGCCCTTTGCGCGGCAACGCCCGCCCACACAGACTCATCTCCACCTGAGGGCGGAGGCATACAGACGAATCGGGGCTCATCGTCCCATATAGGACGAACACAATCGCTTGCCGTTTCAGACGTCACTACCCGCTGCTGGTCAACCACAAGCTTGAGAGGCTCGCTCACGTATGGGCGAACCTGCAGAAAACGAGTGAGGTCTTGAGACACCACATCACAGTCTACAACACACACCGAGGAGCCCTTCGAATACCATCCCTCAGCGATAGCGGCTGCCATCCATGTCCGACCCACACCCCCTCGCGCTGAATCAACCACGATCAGTCGACCACGCGAGTGCGCTTGCATTCTCTTCTGCAAAAGCAAGATGCGACGAAAAAACTCGTCGCTGGTAGCCGAATCAACCAACACATCATCGATACCCATTCGCCCTAACTGCTCAACAAGCCCAAAGGAGTACGAGCGCGAATCAAGCACAGCCAAAAGAATTTTATCTGGTAGCTGCGCGCGAATAGTAGAAACGTAGGCGGCATCACAGCCGATGAGCTCTGGCCCAATCACACACACATCGAGCGCGCCATGGAATCTAACTTCTTCTGGAGAGAGTGAGTGAACGGATATTCGAGGAAGAGAGAGTCGCGTGTCTGGCGTCGTCCACGCCCAGCGCTCAACGAGCGCTGTCACGCGCCGCCGGCTTTCCGCACTTAGGTCTACGATGCCCAATTCAATCATTCCAGCGTCCTCACGAACAGAAAGATTGCAATCGAAACAACCGGCCTATAACCGAGGGGAATGAGACTCCGGACCCCCAACCTGCAGGCACCCTAGCATAGGATCCACAAATCCGATCGTTTTTTTCGCTCGCATGAGCGCTTTTTCCGAATCATCAACTCACAAACAAAGGCTCTGTGTGCCCATGGTGCTTCTCTTATCTTGAACGAGCCTCAAAAGTAGGGTCGTAGCAACGCCGGCAAAATGAGAGACGAGAAGAGGAAAATAAGCAAAAAACCAGGGGCGTATCCTCTGAGATACGTTGAGGATTTTTTCTCCGTCTCCAACGAGGTCGCTATCAAACCATCACAACGCTCGTGACGAAACCTTTTTCACCACCTTGCTATGCGACCGCGAGGCATTCCCGCTCGTTCCGCCTCGAAACATCAAGGAGTTGTCCAAGGATCAAGCAATCGGTACTCTTGCCTGAAACACGGAATTTTTTTGGCATGGCACACTGTAGCGTGAGACGAAATTGGATACTGGGGGGATATGCCGCCGAGTACGCGCACGCGCTGACTATCAGCTCGTCTCAGCTTTCAGAGCTTATCCACGGCGTACTTTTGGCTCTCCATACCCATCTCGGATGTGACAAGCAATTTAAACTAACACGCGATTTTAAGGGACGCGACGGACTTGATACTCTCATAAAGGAGATTCCGGGCGATCCAACTAATGAAGTATTTCGACTTGGCGGGCTGATTGCTACCGAAAAACGCGGCGAGGATGATTTCGAATGGTCTCAATTCAATGTCGCGTGTCACGCGCCATTTCGCGAATTCGAGGGTACGCACCACATTCTGCATGCGCTCGACATTCGTCGGGACGACTCGGTTCCTGCATGGCTTCCATGGAGACTACTTGGAGCCGCGGCGCCTATACGGCCTCGATACTTTCGATTGGGTGTTGAGCGCTTTCAGACTCGCTTCACGTTCGCCAGTTTCGGTTTTCTTCCTCAGGTAACAGACTCGCTTTTGATCGATGTTTTCGACCAATCATTATCGTGTGTAGTTCGGACTGAACAGTCCACGTGGTCGCTTGGCAACCCGCTTGCCGGAGTGCCACTCTTCGCCGCCATAGCGGACGCGCTACGGATCTCCACAAATTTTGACATCAATCAGAGCCTACTCGAAGAACTTAAGGCTACGGGCCGATTCCGTTAAAACGGATGGCGATCAACCCCCTTCTCTCCGCTCCCAGTTTACAGGTAACATACCTGACAATGACGACAACTCGCTTTAAACGCCGCGCATTTTGGACCCCAACGCTGTACAGTCGTGCGCATCAGCTCGCCATTCTCACCATCGTAGCCTCAGTCGCGCATGGACTTCTCATGCAGGCCGGCAGCCCGTGGCTGGTGTTTATCCCCTTACGAACCCTCGGAAGTCTTGAGCTGTGGCGCCCTCTCACCTCACTCTTTGTCGCGACGGATCCCCTTCAGGTGATCTTCGGGGCTCTCATTATCTACAGCATCGGTGGCGCCCTTGAGCAGCGCTGGAGTCAAAGGAGATTTATCTCTGTGGCGCTAGGAATTCCATTCATTGCTGAGTTCATCATTCTAGTCGCCTCTTTAATTCTACCATCGATTTTTGTGGGGGCCGCGTACGCTGGATCGTTTCAGGTAATAACCACTCTATGGATTACCTTCGGCCTATCCGCTCATTTTTCGCGCGAGATGCTCCAATTCTGGGGCACCCCAATTACCGGCAAGACATTCGCCCTTATCGGCCTCGGTTTTGTTGTGTTAGCCGGTGTCTTCAACGGTTTTTCACCGGTACTGCCAGAGCTTCTCACCGCCGCTCTCTGTTACCTTTATATGTACCGAGGGCGTTCATTCAGCTTTTTTAGAAATATTGAAGTGCGCTATTACGAATGGAAGTTGCGACGCTTGAGGCACAAAAGCGGCTTTCGAGTTATCAAGGGTTCGAGGGACGACGACTCAGACCCGCAGATTCATTAAGACTTCGGCATCCGACCTGAAATTGCGAAGCGGCGCTTGTGCAACGCATTCATATAATTCACAGAATGCGACCCCGAATTACCCGAGCTTTCCCACTATCATCAGGATCAGTGTCAAAAGTATTGAGACTCCGACAGACACAAAAACCACGGCGGCATGCCCACGAAGCTGGAATCGAGGACGAAGATCAAATGAGCCCGCGAGTGGCGAGAGGATGGAGTATAATCCCGCGCACAGAAGAACAGCGCCCAGATAGAGCAAATTACCCGCAACATCCTTAGACTCTCTCGCCTCAGAGGTCTTAAAATCATCGAGGGAGAGAAGCCCTTGGCGAACGACCACTGACTCGCCACCCCGAGAACCCAGTAGATTTCGCTCGTCGATCTGTTTAGTAAGAACGGTGTAATCTCCCTGCGGCAAGGCGTCATACCACACTCTCACATCTCCAAGTGACGGAGTAGTGTTGGAGTTCGAGGGATCCCGACGAATGAGTATTCGGTCATTTTCAATCTGCGCCGCTGAATCTTTGAGTAGATCCGGTGTTAGAGACAGCGGCAGCAATCGCTCCACCGCATTGATCAAAGCTCTACCATCAAACGCCCCAAAGGCCGCGCTTTGAACTTTCTTGGTATCGGGAGCAATTGTGAGGAGCGGATTTTCGTGCCCTCTCGTTTCGGCAAAATTAAAGAAATCAACCTGACCCTCATGCCATCCCAATCGGTACTCTTTTTTCTTGAGCAGAGGGTTCTCCTCTTCAATCCACTGATACATCTCCACCCTACGGCGCAAGATGAGGTACGGGCCAGCTTTGAGGTACTCATCTTCAAGCTGATCTACAGACGAGAAGCGAGCAGCCACGAGCACGAGCGCCCCGTTGTCAGAACTACGCGGCACCAGGGGATCGATGACAATCGCTTGGCTTGCTACCGTCTCAAGCGCGCGGGAATCATCGCGAGCGGCTCTGACGCTATTCCACATCATGAAGAACCCGCAGATGAGCGTAAAAATGCCGAGAAAGCTCTGTGAGCGACGCTGAAAATTCTTAAAAACCCTCATAGTATTATTGTACCTTGAGCGGGGCCGCTACACCAATCCCCTCAATCGAGCGCGGGCAAAGAGCGCTATAGATTTAGCATCACTCAGAACGCCATTAAGAATAGCGTTCTCGATCTCCGCGACGCTCATAACAACCAGCGAGATTTGTTCGTCCTCATCGGGTTCAGCTCGACTCTCGTACAGACCAGTGGCGACAAAAAGATGTTGAATTTCATCGCAAAAACCAGGGGCTGGAAAAAGCGTTCCCAGTGGGATCAAATCTCGCGCGGCCATACCGATCTCCTCTTGAATCTCACGACCAGCGCACACAAGCGGATCCTCACTTGCCTCCAAGGTACCCGCCGGTAACTCAATGATCTCCCTGCCCAGCGAGTGTCGGTACTGCGAAACACACACAATCTTGCCATCGGCGGTAATCGGAAGAACAACGACCGCTCCTGGGTGCTGTATGGTCTCATGAAAAAATCGCCGCCCCTCATCATTCTCAAGGGTGTCTCGTATCCCGCGCAGCTTTCCCTGATATAGAACCTCTGTGTGAACTACCTTCATATATACCTCTCTCATCGCCTGATGCTGTATGCAAAGTGAGCACACCCTCACCGGGTTTTTGGTGTCGGCTCTTCTTTCCTGTCATTCCCTGAACGGCGACGCCCTATTTTGGTGAGTAGCACATTATTCCAGCTAGATTCCAGCTAGCTGAGTAGTTACAAAAAAAATTCTTAATACTCCCGGCCTTACACAATCAGCAATGCCTTATCGTAGTCCGTCGGTTGGACTTTATAGCTTCCCTGCCGAGAGCGACCAAAGGCCTCAGTTCACCTGCTCCATCGGCGATACCCCACCAGCTTCGAAGGCTCGTAGTCGAATATCCGCGCGGGAGTCCGGGCTCGAACGCTATCAGCGAAAGAACGTCAGGACTCATCGCAATCTGCTTACAGGGACGTAGCAAATGGAAAAGTTGTTTTAGATGCTCCTCTCTCTCGAGAAAGCTCGAACAAACAACTACTTAGCAAACTATGCCATTCGCATGGTCGCCGAGTGCTACGGGATATGTTCGCATCCACCCCAAACTTCCGCGCATCAATTAAATAGTCTAGACTCATGCCTCAAGCCACGATCCGATAGCGCGAAGATGCGCTCTATGTACCACTTTCATGACGACTCACCCGCCTTCACATCACTTGCAGGAATGGTTTCAGCAACAGGAAGCCTCCTCTGAAACGGTCGATTTGAGCGTGATTGTGCCAGCCTACAACGAGGACCGTCGACTTCCACCCACTCTGATTAACATGATCGATTTTTTCGATGGCCGGGGCCTCTCGTACGAAATCATAGTTGTCGATGATGGCAGCAAAGATGGGACGAGTGAAATAGTCCGAAAATTTGAAAGGGTGCGGGACCAGGTGAGGTCGATCCAATTACCCCGAAATTACGGCAAAGGGCATGCGGTGAGGCTGGGCGTTCTTAACAGTCGCGGCAAGAGAATCCTTTTTGCTGACGCAGATGGTGCTACACCTATCGAAGAATTTGTCCGGCTTGACGAAACACTCAACAGGGGCGCCTCTGTCGCGATCGGTTCACGCGCCCTTGCAAGCAGCGAGACTAAGGTTTCCACCTCTTTTCATAGGAGATTGCTCGGACGAATCTTTAATCGCTGCGTTAATACCATTCTGCTTCCCTCAATTACGGACACCCAGTGTGGTTTCAAGATGTTTACCCGCCCTGTCGCTCTCTTTCTCTTCAAAAATCAAAGGTCGGATCGCTTCAGCTTTGATGTTGAGTTGCTCTACATCGCCAAAAAAGCTGGAATTCCGATCAGCGAAGTGGCTATCAACTGGAACAATATCCCCGGCTCGAAAGTCAATCTTGTTTTTGATTCACTCAAGATGTTTCGTGACGTATTTCAATTCAAAGTCCTCCACCGCCACATCTCACCTGAGCAATTCTGGAAGTTTCAAGAAGAACTCGCGGCGCAATCAGCCGACTCGACCTCCGCACACAGCGCCTCGTTGTAACAAGCCGAAGCGAGCGCGACTATAGTTCGTGGCATCAGCAATTCTTGTATGCCGCGTGCGCTCCAGGAATAGCGCTACCCAGCTATGCAACACTTTCATCCTGGATTTCATGAGGTACGAAAAACTAGCAAACGCTAAGCGCTCGAACCGAATGTTCTTTTTTCCGGCCTTACAAAACCTCCGCCGCGCCGAGTTGGCCCAGGAGTTGCTGTAACAGGGATAGGTGGCAACAATCACCGACGGTATGTGGTCTCTGGGTTCCGTCTCTCCATCCCTCCCCATCTCCCCCCAGAGACCACATACCGGGTTCCTTTTTCCTCCCCAAACTTCCCCAACTCCCCGAAAGCCCCGATAAAGACACATTTAGCAACGGATCAACGCTGCTTGGATGGGCAGTTCTAAAGCTCTATGGCATACTCCCCGCCATGCCATCTTCTATCACCGGCTATAAACTTTTGGATTCTGGCGAGGGTCGCAAACTTGAGCAGTTTGGCGACGTCATTATCGATCGACCATCCTCGCTGAGCTCGTGGAAACGCAGACAGCCTGCCGAGCTTTGGCAACGTGCGGATGCGGTCTACACTCCTCCCGATCGCTGGGAATATCACGGCTCGATTCGCTCGACCTGGAGTGCGGCGATTGCGGGTGTGTTGATGCGATTAGAGCTCATGTCGAATGGCCAGGTGGGCCTCTTCCCGGAGCATGCTCTCTACTTACCCTCAATAGCAAGCGCCGCCGCAAAGCTTCGCGCCATGAAAGATCGAGAGCTTAAGATTTTAAATCTCTTCGCTTACACAGGATTAGCGACCTCTTTTTGCGCGGCTATGGGGGGTGCTCAGGTTACCCATGTCGATCTAGCGAAGCGCGCTATCGAATGGGCAAAACTTAACTCTCAGGCCAACGCCGCAGCGCCGGACTCGATTCGTTGGATTGTCGATGATGCCTTAGCTTTCATGGCTCGAGAGCAGCGAAAGCGCTCTCTGTACGACATCATCATCATTGATCCCCCGTCATTTAGTCGCGTGTCGAAGAACAACACCTGGACGCTTGATGAAAAAGCTCCCGATATTGTTCGTCTTGTGCTTGGAGTACTTGAGGCTCACGCGGGCATAGTGTTCTTCACTAACCATTCATCCGCGAGCACTTCTGATGTAGCGCGCAACATCGCACTGGATTTATTTGACGATCACAACGTAGAGATATCGATTCAGTCGCTTGCGCTGGAGGAGGAAAGCTCGAGTCGCAGACTTCCGGCAGGTTCCCTTATTGTTTTATCTCACGGCATGTGAAGCCACGATCGTAGATGGAGAAATAGTATGGACACAAATCTGATTCGCGAGGAGCTCGTCAGCGCTCTGGCGTGGCGCTACGCCACAAAACGCTTCGATTCTGAGCGAAAGATATCGGAACCTGACTGGAATGTCCTGGAAAATGCCCTTCGCATGTCCCCATCGTCTTTCGGCCTCCAGCCCTGGCGTTTCATCGTGGTAAAAAACGCCGCTGTGCGAAACAGCTTGCGTGAGCACGCGTGGAATCAGCCGCAACTGGTTGAAGCGTCACACCTAGTAGTGTTGGCGGCACGAACTTCAGTTGACACTACATACGTCGACCACTACCTACAGTTGGTGGCCACTGAACGAGCAATCCCCGTTGAGACCCTCGCGCCATACAGAGGAATGATCGTTCAGTTCGTTGAGAATCTGACGAATGTAGGACAGATCGAGGCCTGGACTACTCGGCAAACCTACATCGCGCTTGGATCTCTCCTGACGGCCGCAGCTCTTCTAAGAATCGATACCTGCCCTCTGGAGGGTATTGACCCCAAGCAATTCGACGCGATTTTGGACCTACCGCGACAGGGCTACTCCACAAAGGTCGCGTGCGCGCTCGGCTATCGGAGCGCTGACGACGCCGCGGCAGGCAACAAGAAGGTGCGATATCAGCGCGACGCGGTATTCTCTGTCGTCGAATAACAACTCATGCCCATGAGACTTTCGCCTCGGATCTTCTTTCACAAAGCACGGATCTTCTGGCCAGCTATGCTGTTGATGGCCAACATTTGGTTATGCTGGCCGCTTGTGAAAGCGAACTCTCGCTATTTTTACCACGAGGATGACGCGCACCACTTTAATCGCGTCGTTGAGATGTCACAACGCGGAGACCTCAACCCGCACTACTTCAACAAGCCATCTCTGCATTTCTATCTTCGCATGCCGGTGGTGTACGCGAGTGCAGCATGGGAGGAGCTTCACGGGCGGCTCGGCTCGCTCTCAGAGGTACGAACTCGTTCGCCATTTGGGCTTGCGACATACGCGCTGAGCGCCTCCCACCCGGCACTGCTCGTCTGGAACCGGCTCGAGAGTGTCGTGTGGAACGCCCTTTTGTCTGTGCTCGTCTTCAACATACTGCGCGCTGGAGGAATCCCTCTATGGGCGGCCCTCACAGGCGCTGCCATCACCTCCCTTTCTCCTGAGGCTCTGCGCAACTCCTACATCATAGGGGTAGACACCCTTATGGCGATGATGTGTCTCACCTGCAGCATGTACGCGTTGCGGGCCATTGACTCATATACACGTGGCAAACTAGTCGTTACGGGCGTGATTGCGGGATTATCGTGCGCCGCGAAGTACAACGCCGGTCCGATTATCCTCGTTCCATACACCGTATGGCTGCTTCGAGATAAACACACTACATCTCTCCTGCTGGTATCCATCGGCATCGCGCTGGGTTTTCTTCTGGGCGCTCCATATTCCCTCGTGTCACCTCAAGATTTTTGGTCGGGGCTTTCATACGAGATCTGGCATTATGGTGTCGCGGGCCACGAGGAGCACTCCGCACAACCTGGGCTAGGCCAGACTTGGTTCTATATGCGCTGGCTCGCAAGCGATGGGATCGGCTTGATCGCCAGCTCGCTCCTGCTACCAGGGTTGTATGCCCTGTATAGAGCTAATAGATCTAAAGCTCTCGTGTTGATGATATTCCCCGCCGCCTACGCCCTTCTGATGATCATGCAGAAAGCAAACTTCACTCGCAATATGGTGGTCATGATTCCCTATGCCTCCATCGCCGCCGCGTATGGACTCTCACTTCTCGCCTCGCGTATTCGCCCTGTCGTGCTGCGTCGTTTTTTCATCGCTACAACAATCTTCCTTATGCTCTGTGTGCTCTGGAGACGGTGCGACGCAAGCGTGTTGCAGCTTCAACTAGCTCGAGAGTCCCGCGATGAGGTTTCAGAGTGGCTCGGCAGTTCACGACAACTCAGGAGCGACGTGGCGGTAGCCGGACAACTGCAGCTTTCTTTCTCCGCCCTCGCGCGACCAGGCATCGACTCCTTCGACGTTAACAGCGCGTCGCTTCCGACTCTAATCCAAGCTGGATA
>JAFMIS010000064.1 GCA_017853915.1 bacterium | reverse complement strand
TTCCGGTCGCCTTCACAAGCTGTGTCTCGATAGTGGAGCCGAATACTACCCAACAACCTTTTTTCCCCGCGTCGAAGCGTTTTACCGCTCGAACAAGCTTTGCTGATTGAACGATCTGCATTCCCGACATTGTCGGGTTCACTCCCGCGTGGGGATATACGGTGACGATGCCGACACAAGCGGCGAGAGCGCGCGGCCATCTCCAAATGATCGCTAGACAGCATGCCGCCCCCGTCAAAGCGGCGCTGAGTAGATTAAATTGCGAAACCATCGATAGGGCGGAGTGGCGAGATTCGTGAAGAAGCGTCGCCACGGCAATCAAAGCAAAAACAGTTGCCCACGCTCCTTTTGTCCTGCTTGGTTTTGGTAAACGTGACATCACAACAACAACAAAAATGGCTCCTCCAATCCCCCACCCAATTACCCCTCGCGTCACTGGCACCATGCTCCACAAAGTGCCAAAAGCAATCATCGAGTTGGTCCCCCACAGAGCCCATGCCGCCGTGCATAGCAAGTACACAAGCAACGGTAGTAGGGTGAAGAAAAGACGCTTACTTGATGAAAAAGCCAGCATCAGCGCCGAGACAGGCCAGAGGACGAGGAAAGAGCTCGCTTCGCATATATTTCCCCATTCAACTGGAAACACCGCTTCCGAAAAACCGGCGGAAAAGATCCCCGAAAAATAACGTGATACAGAAAGTCCGCCACCTACAGACATTCGTTGTCCTGGGTACACAGTATCCCGCATCATTCGGATCACGTCTTGATTTGCGACCGCAAAAAAATACATCGCCGTCCCGGCGCCAATCAGGGCTGCCATCAAACATACGCCCCTATATCGGCGGTTGGGCCCCTTCGATGGCTCTCCTCGGTCTGCCAGCAACGGAAGTAACGCGAGGCCCAAATACGCGAGAGGAATTTGAAAAGGTGGATAGACCGTTAACGCGAATGCCCCCCCACATATAAAAAGCATGAGGCTACCCGCGGCGACCTGAATCGCTGTTGGCATCACAAGAACATATCTAACAGCAAGGCACGCCCCGGCGAAGTATAGGATGAGCTCAGCTACGCTTGAAAACCACCACTGAACAAACGCGGAGAAGAAAATCCATACAGCGCCAAGGGTCGCCAAGAGAATCGAATAACTCGTCAGTTCATACAGAAGGAGAAATAGGGCTAAAAAACACACGACCGTACGAGTCATCCACAACCAAGAAAAGCCACGCTCGACGTCAAAAAGGAAAAATCCCCAATGGGCTGGCCTGAACAATAAGGACCAATGTCTGGTTGGTAGCCCCACAAAAAGAGCTGATGTCGAGGGGCCTACTGACGGATTTTCCGTCGCGAACGGCGGGGTGGTGTTTGACTGAGATAATATCCAGGGCACGCCGAGAAGCCACTCGTCACTGCGAATGCCTCTGGCTTGGCCAGTGAGTAATCCTGGCACAGATTCGAACTTGGTTTGGTAGGCATTCCATGCGCCGAGGGATGAAAAATTAATTTTTCCTACCACGCCAGCAGCGAATAAAAGAGCGGCTATGCTCAGAGCTATCCAGGTTACAGAGAGTTTTAAGTAAGAGGATGAAGCCATTTTGACCCCGGAATTGTTATCGCTCGTTGCTGTCATAACATCCACCGAAACTTCTTCGACGCGGGCGCGTCTAGGTGGGATAATTCGCGTGCGCACCGCGGTGGGTGGGTAGGCCTAGCCGCCTAGCGGTACACACGCGGACATTTTTCGATAATGAGCTGCCAAAGAATCGAGGGATCAGCATGGGACTGGGCCTCAATCGAAGCAGGGATCGCCGGAAATGTACCGTGGAATTGACCTGGAACGCAAGAAGACTACGAGAGCGTGTTGTGGAAGATTAGTTGTCAGGTAGACCCCCACCATAATCCCGCTCTGTCCAAAAGTAATCGAAGTGATTGTGATCGGTATTTGCTTTGAAAGGAGAGGGGTATCGTACGAGCCAGTTACGAAAGGAACGCTTACGCGCGCACGAAGCGCCGCTCATCTGTAGGTTCGCTGCTACCGCAGCTCCTGTAGCGATTTATCACCTATAGGCATTCCAGCCGCCCCCGCGCGACCCCGGCTGGCAAATCACTTGCTTGTCCACCGATATCTCCGAAGATCCGGCCAATACAGCTTCAGCGAAGTCGGAAGCTTGGTAGGAGTGTACCTAGAACTTCTCTGGCACTTGTTTCTATATCCCCCGGTTCTAAGGAGGGAGAGAGTGTTCGCTAGCGCACATTGTTGTTGCTCTGTTACGCGCTCGATGGCTGGTCGCGAAGTTCCTTGCGTCCCGCGTTGCAACCACTCAAGGACCAGAAGGTGCCGTAGCGAATATTGAGTCGATTAATCGCATAGTCTTTGGGATCCTCAAGCTTTGATCTCTCCGGGCAGTAACCTACATGGCGCTCGTGCGGTGATACCCATGTACGATACATAAGCTCGTACGTTCTTAATCCTTCGGCCGCCCATGCCCTTCAAGATACTCAACCCCAGTCTTTACAAGATTATTAATTATTCCAATGTTTCCAGCCCATTACCGGACTTTCGTAAGATGTAATTTAAGCAGCTATGGCTGGTGCTAGCGGAGCGGCTCGCGGGATGCGTGTTCTCATAACCACCCTGGCAACTAACGATGCACAATTCGGCGAACCGTAAATTTCAAGGTGCAGGTTATGAAATATAAAATACTCGAAACAAAATCATCGCGCTGGTCTGGGCTGCTGCAAGTGAATTCGAGTGCGTGGCTTCTGGTCGGCGCGCTCCAGCTTGGTATTATGGCACCGATAGCGCTGGCCAATCCGGGTGCCATGACTGAGACGCGCCGTGAGAGGGCAGAGAGGGTTCAGAGTCAGGATCCTGATGTGCGAAAGGTGCAGGAGTCCCTTCGTGAGAAAGTTCGGGGGCACTGGTATGAGGTTTCAATAGTAAGCTTTCCTGATTCGCTCGTGCTTCGAGGTGAGGTTGCTTCAGAGGGAGGGCGGCAAGCCGTTCTCTCCGCAGCTCGCGCCGCGGTTACAAAGCCGGTCAAAGATGAATTGCGGCTTCGTCCCGGCTTGGGAGATGATCAGATCGCCTCACAGGTTCGGGCCACTCTTCACAAAGATTTCCCATCATTGAGCAAGCGTGTGCAGGTTGAGGTAAAGCAGGGGGTTGTATACCTAACTGGGAACGTGAGCTCCCATCGCGAGGTTGACGCGATCCTTGCGTCAATCCTGATGCATGAGGGGGTCGAAAATATCGAGAGTGATATCTCTATTGCTGGACGGCCATACTCGGCTCGCCATGTAAGGACCGCAAATCGCTAATTGCGGCGGCGTGGTAGAGCATTGACTCGAACGGTGTGTCTCTGAGGGGGCACTCAATTCCCCATTTACTCGGTTGGCTTTGTAAGGATAGCATCAGGAGCGTTGTGAGCGCCTCTGCCCTTATGAACTCCAAGCCATCCCATCCCATAGTTACCCTCAAACAAGGTCGCGATGTCTCGGTGCGGCGCCGCCATCCGTGGATCTTCTCAGGCGCTATTGGGGAGCGCCAAGGAACGTTGCAGCGGGGATGCTTCGTTGAAGTGCGAGGAAAGGATGGAGCCATCCTAGGAGCCGGGCACTGGGGCACTCGGGGTATCGCGGTGAGAATGCTCTCCTTCGGTGCGGTTCGAGACGAGGAGTCGTTGATCAATGAAAGGTTGGCTGCGGCGGTAGCCTTGCGACGAGCCCTCGGTTTGATCGGCAGTAAAGACACCTCCGGTTTTCGATTGGTTCACGCAGAGGGCGATGGGCTGCCCGGTTTGGTGATCGACGTCTACGGTGAATTGGCTGTTGTGCAGTGTCATTCAGCCGGGATGTGGAGATTGCGTGAGACGATCTCCGCGTATCTCGTTGGCTCGGCGCAGATCGGTCTATCGGAAACGATCTTTCGACGGGTTGAGGCGCAACTAGAAGCATCCAGTGAGGAGAATGGCGGAACCGATCAAGGCAATGAAGCCGTTGTTCCTGAGCCCTCTCGTGTTGTCTCATTCTCAGAGAACGGGCTGCGCTTCCTGGCAGATGTGACCAGTGGTCAAAAAACTGGGTTTTTTCTGGATCAGAGGGTTAATCGTCAGAAGATTCGAGCGTATGCCTCAGGCAAGCACGTGTTAAACGCGTTTTGTTACACTGGCGCTTTCTCAGTGTACGCATTTGCGGGTGGAGCTGAGTCAGTAGTCTCAGTCGATGCCTCCAAGGCAGCGATCGATCTGTGCAGGCAAAATGTGGTGGCAAACTTCGCCGGTGTTGACCATCACTCAGAGGTCGCCGACTGCTTTAGCTATCTGACGCAGATTCCAGATACATTCGATCTTATCGTTCTTGATCCCCCGGCGTTTGCGAAGCATCAACGCGCTATCCAGCGTGGATTGCGTGGGTATGAAACGATTAATACCCTGGCGCTCAAGAAGATTAAGCCGGGCGGCATCCTTGCGTCGTTCTCGTGTTCGCAACTTATCTCTCGCGAGGTTTTTCGCGATGCTGTGATGCGCGCGGCGGTTAACGCGGGGCGTTTCGTCCGAGTTCTTGAGGTCCTGCACCAAGCTCCGTGCCACCCGACCAGTATATTCCACCCAGAGGGGGAGTATCTAAAAGGGCTCATAATGGTGGTTGAATAAGCAGAGCCCCCGTCTTTAAGATATCCACATCGGTTTCTTTCACAGCGTATGCTTCGCACGGGCATATAAAACGCGCCTCACGGCTTTACTGAACTTTTATCCTTGGTAAATATACGCGACTACCGGCCCCTCCAAGTATAGAGAGTAGGGGGCTGCTTATTCGTAGGGCTTCATGTGTTGAGTGAACGATGCGTACTTATATCTCGTGAGCGTATGGTGAGAACCTCTCATTTTATATGCCGGCTTGTCTGTCTTGCAACGCTACTTTCGTCATGCGGAGGTGGTGGCGGTGGTGGAAGTAGTGACGGTGGCGGAAGCTCCGATGGGGTTCGCGTGCTGCATGCCGCTATCGATGCCGCTCCAGTGGATCTCCTCTCCTCGGCACGATCGTCGGCAGTGGTATCTCAGGTGCGATTCGCTGATACGAAGGGGTATCGATCCGCTTCCTCAGGCGCGCAGACATTATCTCTTACCAAAGTATTTAATCCCTCCTCTGTCATCGGCACGGCGGACGCCACTATTTCGTCTGGGAGTCGATACTCGCTTCTGCTGTATGGTGATGTGCAGACGTTTGGATTGAGGACGCGTTTAATAGAAGATCTGGTGCCGCAAGAGATTTCAGGAGCGGCTATCAAGATCGTTAATGGAGTAACCGGCGCGGCAGCAATAAATGTATCCGCCGCTTCAGTGGGAGCGCAGAGCGTGCCGTTTGGCGAAAATTCAGAATACATCTCGGTTCCGGCCGGAGAGATTGTTGTCGCGAGCTCGCGTGCAAGTGATGGTCGTAGCGTTTCATCAGCAACGGTCACTCTGTCGGCGGGTAAGGCGTACACGATGCTCATCGCGGGGCAGCTAGGCTACTACGTTACGTCAGTTTTGTTCGTTGATAAATAAACCCTGCGCCACGATCGCGCGACAGTTTTTATTTTGCCAGTTGCGAAAAGCGCGATTACTGCTCAATATAATACTTACGTACCCGGTTCTTTCTTCACGAAAGAGCCTCAATCTGGGCGCCTAGAGAGGGTGACTCTTCTCTCCTATAGGGAGGAGGCCTATCATTGAAAGGAGGTGATCCATGTCGGCTATAGGAATTAAATCTGTCAGACTGGTGAAGAGGTGCCTCACGTTGTGAGGAGTATCTACCCATTCACTTGGACAGGGTTTTTTTGGTAGTAGGTTTGTGATCACGTAGTGGTCACTTGTTGCATGGTTTGCTTCCTCGTGGCGGCGCGAGTAGTGAGCGCGCCGCCCACGACTCTCCTTTCGTCATGATCTCTTAAAACATCTTCACGCGAGAAACCTAGTTTCGAAACTTAGTTTCTACGGGCGGCATAGTCTCTACGCGACTAGGGCAGAGAGAATAATTTTCTTAATCTCTTGATTGGAATGAGCCACATGCGTCGGTTCGGCGGCGCGAAGAGTCTCAGTATCCACAAACGGATGATTCTCAGGTGGCGAGAAGGCGATAGTTTTGACGCCCGCGGCTTTGCCGGCATGGATGTCCACGAGAGAATCGCCGATCATCCAGGCGTTGCCCGCGGGGATCTGCAGCAGCTCTAAGGCGCGCTCGATCGGTTCGGGGTGAGGCTTTCCCTTGGTAACATCCTCGATGGCGACGAAAACATCGAAATGAGCGCTTAGCTCCCAGCGCTCAAGCACTGGCGCGACGTGGCCTCGTCTCGAGTTGGTTACTACGCCGAGCACATGAGAGTGAGCTCGCAGGCTTTGTAAGAGTTCCTGGAGATCCGAGAAGCTTTCTACCAGAGGCATTTTTTGTTTAACCCGATCCCACACCCCCTCCCGAAATGAATGGTGGTCTTCGATCTTGAGTTCCGCGAGAACCTCCGATTGGTTCCGGACAAAGCACGCCTCAATTACCTCCCGTGTATCCATGGTCACTCCGTGACTATGGAGGCATTCCTGATAGGCGTTTGTCCAGTGGGGTAACGAATGGCCCAAGGTGCCATCAAAATCAAATAGCACCGCATGGCGAGAGTTTTGAGGGTTCATGCCGTGGGTATACCAGGTTTTACGTGCCTAATAAATGAGCCGCTACATACCTGGTGAAAACGATCTACGTTAAGGCGTTTTGTCCAACGCGATCATCTCGATCTCAACGATCGCTCCGAGTGGAAGGGCGCTGACCTGAATAGTGGAGCGGGCGGGCTTATGGCCTCCGAGCGCAGTCCCATAGATGGTGTTCACCTTCTGAAAATTGCCGAGGTCGGTGAGGAAGATGGTAGATTTAATGACGTCAGCAAACGATAAGCCCACCCCCTCGAGGACAGTTTTCAGATTGCTGAGAGCCTGTTCGGTTTGCTCTTCGATTGAGGCGCCAATGAGCTTACCCGTCGACGGATTAAGACCTACCTGTCCGGAGAGAAACACCATGCCTCCGGCCCGAACAGCGAGTGAGTAGGGGCCGACGGCTTGGGGGGCGCCAGGGATGCTTTCAAAGCAGCGGATTGGGCTCGACATAGGATTTCCTCATTCAGGGTTTACAAGAGATACCTGCCAGGAGGATAGACCGCCGGGGTTATGGTGTGAAAGAGTCAAAACAAGCCCGTCCCCTTTTCCTTGGCTTTTTCGGTTGAGGGGTAGGTGCCGCTCCTCAAGCCCGGCTGCTGCGCTAGGTTCTGAGGGCTGAGTTAAAATTTGATGAGAGAAGAGGAGAGAGGTCTCTTTCGTGTTCAAAAACCGCTACATTTAGGGGTACAACAGGGGAATACAAAAACTAATATTCTATGAAAGAGCTAATAGTTGTTATCGACGATGAAGAGGATATACGCGAGCTGATTCGCTACAACCTGTCCAAGGAAGGATATGAGGTTGTATGTGCGGTGTCAGGAGAGGAGGGGCTTGAGCTGATACGAAGGAGAGCTCCAAATATCGTGATCCTCGACCTGATGCTCCCTGGCATGGGTGGACTTGAGGTGTGTCGACAGCTCAAGGCTGACTCCGTATTGAAGGCGATCCCGATTGTTATTGTGAGCGCGTTAGGAGATGAGCCGGACGTTGTATCTGGTCTCGAATTAGGCGCTGATGATTATGTGTCGAAGCCTTTTAGCCCACGAGTCTTGTTGGCACGAGTGAAGAGTGTTTTGCGACGGGGCCGAGCTGCTCCGATCGATGAACAAGCGATTCTGCGTGAAGAGGGGTTGTTCGTGAACCCGCAGCGTCGGGAAGTTCAGATCAATGGCGCTCTTATTGAATTGACGAATACTGAATTTAAACTGCTTCACTTTTTGATGCGACAGCCCGGATTGGTTTTTACGCGGGATCAGATTGTGGAGGGGGTGCACGGTGATGACTACCCAGTAACTGACCGGTCAGTGGATGTTCAGGTAGTTGGGCTCAGAAAGAAGCTTCTTGATTACGGGGCTTACATCGAAACTGTTCGCGGGGTGGGGTACCGTTTTAAAGGCTAATGCCTTATCCTACTGGTCATTGCGAGAGTCCGGCTGGGGTGTAATATCCTCATGATATCGGCGCGGTAGCCGAGGGGAAAAGAGTGAAGATTAGGTCTCAGAGAAAAAGCATGCGAATGCTCGCCGTTGTTGCGGCTTTGGTGAGCATGATACCGCTCTCGATCATACTAGCGATCTATGCCTCTGATTGGATAGTGGTGGCTGGAGCAATCTCAGCAAGTTTGGCCATCGCTTTGGTCATATCGGAGGTGATGTTTTACAAGGTCGACGATACCGTCCACAGAGTCGAGAAGATTCTGCACAAAATCGCGTCGGGGGATCTGTCGGCACGCGCCTACCAAACAGATCAGCGAGAGGTTATGCCCTTGGTAAAAGCGGTTAATACGATGGCCATCGCGGTGCAGCGCAGCGTCGATGACTTAACGCGAGCCAGCGCGGAACATGCTGCTATTCTGCGCACGATGGTTGAGGGGGTTATAACGATTGATCCTCGCGGAGAGATACGAGCGGTCAATAACGCGGCGATCAAGTTGTTAGAAATTGAGGAGATTCGACTCGAGGGGAAGCGCTTTGAAGAAGTCATCTCGCACGGTGAAGTGCGGCATTTTATCGCAACCGCGCTGCAGTCTTCGGAGCAAAGCTCCGCGACGGTGAGGATTCGTGGGGACCGAGAGAAGTTGTTAGAGTTAAACGCGGCGCCCCTCCTCAGCTACGATCTCTTGGCCGCCGGGACAATGGTAGTGATTCATGATGTCACCCGGCTTCAGAAGTTAGAGAATGTGCGGCGCGATTTTGTCGCGAATGTTTCGCATGAGCTTCGCACTCCGATCACCTCTATCAAAGGTTTTGTTGAGACGCTTATTGATGGAGCGATGCACGACGCGGAGGCGCTTAAAAAGTTTCTCGGGATTATAGGGAGACAAGCGGATCGGCTTAATTCAATTTTCAATGATCTTTTGACGCTGGCGCGTCTTGAGGCCGGTGGGGATGATGCGCGAGTCGAGACCGAGGTTAAGGGGGTCAGAGATCTCGCTCTTATGGCGGTGGAGGATTGCTCTCGGCGTGCGATGGAAAAGGGAATGCATGTGAGCGTAGAGATTGAGCCCGAACTTCGTGCGCACGCCAATTCGAGTCTGGTTGAGCAGGCTCTTGTAAACCTGGTGGATAACGCAATCAAATATTCCGAGGCCGGCGGCTCTGTGCGGGTTCAGGCCCGCATCGATGGGGATCTGGTGCAGATCTGTGTTGTGGATACTGGCCCGGGCATCGACAATTCTCATCTAACCCGCCTGTTTGAGCGCTTCTACCGGATTGATCAGGGGCGCAGTCGCCAGTTGGGTGGCACGGGGTTGGGTCTCGCGATTGTGAAGCACATCGCCCAGGTTCATGGCGGCAAAGTGGCGGTCTCCAGCGTAGTTGGGCAGGGGAGCGCTTTTTCGATTTTCCTGAGGGCGGCCTAGCAAACACCCCCTGCGCGATTCCCTGGAGGGCGCCCGGGTCGGGCGCCGAGATGTGGCGATTACCTGAGGACATTTCTGGTGCGCGTTGCACCCGGCGGCCGGACCGGCCGCCCTCCAAGGTCGTTGTCGTGAGCAGCGCCGCGTCGAGACACCTAATATTTTTGGAGGGCGCCCGGGTCGGGCGCCGAGATGTCGCGTTTGCCCGCGCAATTTGCGATTTGCGTTGCACCCGGCGGCCGGACCGGCCGCCCTCCAAGGTCGTTGTCGTGAGCAGCGCCGCGTCGAGACACCTAATATTTTTGGAGGGCGCCCGGGTCGGGCGCCGAGATGTCGCGATTACCTGAGGACATTTCTGGTGCGCGTTGCACCCGGCGGCCGGACCGGCCGCCCTCCAAGGTCGTTGTCGTGAGCAGC
>JAFMIS010000063.1 GCA_017853915.1 bacterium | reverse complement strand
ACTGCCCACACTGAGAGCACCTAGATAGACGTTCTGTATCCAACTACTCCGGCTTCATCACCGATCTATTCCGAACAGATAATTACAGCCTGCGGAATTTCCTTGAAGAATCTACATAACGTGGCACATTCGGGAAGCTTCCCGCGATAGAGCTGGGACGCTTTCAATTCTGAATGACAAGCATCTTTTATGACTTGGAAACCAGCGATCTCTGCCCTCTTGGGCAGATCCTGAATTGTTGTTTCATCTCCGTTGACCAACAGTGGAACGAAATAGCTCGACTCGAGCAGAACATTCGCCTCTCTCCCCTTCAGCTTCCATCTCCTGACGCCGTCTTAGCAAACCGCACCCGCGTCCTCGATCATCACGCCCAGGCGCACCTCCTGGAGCATCACGCCATGCGTCAGATTCAGTCGTTCATCACCGAACAGATTGAACGTTCAGGTCAAGCGGTTCAGCTGATCGGTTATAATTCCGCGCGCTTCGATCTAAATTTTCTTCGCACCTCGTTTATAAGGAACGGGCTTAATCCTTATTTTTTTGGCCGTGTACTCCCGCGAGACCTTTTGCATGGATCTAAATTTTTAAGCGCCTCAGAACCAACCTTTCCACGTCATTGCTCTGCGCGGGGGACTCCGCTCGAGCAGACCCGATTATCGCTTAGCCTTGAGACCCTTACCACCGCATGTGGGCTCCTGGATGGCGCGCAAGCCCATCACTCTCACGATGATGTAGAGCTAACGATTGAACTGGCAAAATACTACCAACAGAAGTTCGGGTTTGATATCCGCACGACAGCGGCCTATCCCGCTCAGGCTCTCCACACACTGGCCGAATCCCATGGAATCGTTGTCGCAATCTCACCGCAGTACGATCTGACTACCGTTGAACACAACGTGAGAACTCCCTATGCCCTCCTCCATCATGACGGCAAGAACGGTTTGTGGATCGATTTAAAGCAGTATCGAGACGGCAGAGGCCGCGACTCAATCCACTGGTTCAACCAAAATTCCGGAGCGCTCTTTGTAGAGGTAGACAGCTCGATAGCGCAAGCCTATCAACGAGACGCGACCGCCGCCCGACTGCAGTATGGGGATCTAACCGTGCATTCCTTCTTCCCAAAAAGCGTCTGTGACATCGAGAGGGATATCTATCGACTCTCCTTTCCTGACATCGACTATCTACACGAAGCGATCTGGGCCGGCACGATCGAGCCCATAAAATTGATGGGATCCGCGGATGCCAAATCCCTCTATGTCCGACACAGATTGTCGCTCACTGATTGGGCAGCTACTTCACCTTCGTTTGAGCAACGACTTCACGACTACGCGCTCTACCGCTATGGAGGAGGATGCAACATTAACAAGAGCTGCGGGGATATCCTCGATCCTCACATCGAACATCCAGCGGCCCATCCAACCTTGAAGGACCTTCTGCAGAGAATAGATACATTATCCTCAGGTGCCACCTCGAACGATGACAGAGAGATCCTCTCTCAACTCCGAACATGGTATGAACAGTCGCCGATCATGCGCATAGCTGGCGAGGAGCTTCTTGCTCGGGAACGCGCCAAGCCCATCCCTAATCCTGAGCAACTAGAACTTAATTTAAACGACCGCGGCGCGGAGAGAAGCCGCTTCCTGAGCCCATAACCTCTGCCTTCCGGTGTGTTACGTATGCATAGTTGTGCAATTCCTGCGCCTCAAGCCATACTAGAGGAGCACTCCAGGGATATCCATCACTGAGGCTCTGTGAATATCAAAAAGAATGGACACAGGTACGACTCCACTGTGTTGGTGGGGATTCTAATCTGCACCGCGTTGGTGCTGAGCGGGGTATTTCTCGCCTCACAGCAGTTCGCGAAACTCTCTCGACCTACCGCGAAAAGCTCCACGACATCTGGTGACCGAGACCCGATGTCGTGCATGAGCGGCCCCTGGAATGACTGTGAAGACAAATGATCGTAACGATGTATGGGCGTCGCGCGAAAAGATATTACCTTGATAGGCGCTCATACCCCATCAGGCGCAAATGCGAACAGGAACTCGAGGGCAAGAATTACCTTTATGTCCGACTCAGCCGATTCGAGCCGCGCGGAGCTTTCACTCACGAAGTTGTCAAAAACCGTTATGCGTTTAGGATTAGTGCCACTTCACAAGCTCTTGTGGAATACTAATCGAGCTCTGAGACAGATGAGGTAGGCGATGAGGATTCCGGCTGTTGACGTCGCGGTTATTGGAGCATCACTTGCTGGCTCAGCAACCGCGCTACACCTCGCCCATGCCGGTGTATCAGTCGCTGTTTTTGATAAGCGCTCATTCCCCCGCCGCAAAGCGTGTGGGGAGGGCCTCTCGATCCAAGGTTTGGGTGAGCTTGCGCGCTTAGGGCTTACTGACCGTGTTCGAGACTGCTCGCACGTCCCTTTCTACGGATTTCGATTCTTTGAACCACGGCACCACTCTGAGATCCTACTGCGCCCCCAGATTCACGGAATCGGTATTCGACGCTTCGATCTCGACCACGTTCTGGTCTCAGCGTGTCGCGAAAGCGGCATCGAACTATGCCTGGGAAGCGAAACCCACGTGGATACCCAAGCAGACGGGTTTATTGTTCACAACGACGAGGGCCCTGTGCGGTGTCGCTATGTTGTCCTTGCGACCGGGGCGCTATCGGCTCTACCGCAATCTCTCGGTGTGCCGAGCTTTTCGACCGGCCGTTCTCGGTGTGGCCTTAGTGTGCCCTTGGTCTATTCACACCCCCATAATCAATCAACCGTTGATATATATATTGATCCTGGAATTCAAGCCTGCTTGACGCCGGTCGACCAATACTCATCCACCCTGTCGTTATTTTGCTCTAACAAACTGGCCCACCACCTCCGGCCTAAGCTTCGAGCAGCTTTGATTCGGGATGTATGTCAACGGTTCGGTATTGATCCCAAGCCCGCTGAGGAACCGTTGATCGTCTCCGGACTTGGGCGTACCTACCGCTCATCCGTTCGAGGTTCGGCGTTTGTTGTCGGAGACGCCCTTAGGCAACTCGACCCTATCGGCGGAATGGGGATGACGCAGGCTCTCGTCAGTGCTCGAGTGACGGCTCACACCATAACAACGATACTGCGTGAGCCGAGGACACATCAGTCACAGATCATCGCGCGGCACGTTCGTAGCATGGAACATCACCTGCGAGCGCTTGCTGGCTATACATCTCTTACCTACTGGTCTCTTTCCACTCGCTTTGGCCGCACTATACTGGGGCGGCAAAAAGCAGGTGGCCTTGCCCGAGAGATCTTACTTTCGATGCATCGCCCATCGATGAAGCGAACTCCAGTGGGGATGATCTCAACTCTTCTGATTCAAACGGCAGGATTATGGTAAAACTAATAGTCAGCGGCGCGTTGGTATACTCGACTCTCCTATGGAGCCGAGGAGCACAGGCACAGCATTGGAATCTCCCAGCTCCCCTCACTTCACAGTCTATGGAGATTACCTTTGAGCTGGACACGACCTGGCATACCGTTGAGGGGAAAGTAAAGGAGCTCTCCGGAGCGGCGCGGTTGGTGAATCCGAAGGACCCTAGAACGATCACCGCGTCTCTCTCCATACCGGTTTCAGCTCTCGATACCGACAGCGAAAGTCGAGATGAAGAGATGCGCGAGTCGATGGAGGCGAGCCGGTTTCCATCCATAACTGTAACCGTTCCCTCTCTATCTCCAGGGTGTGAGGAGCGCTCCATCACAGCTGATGCTACCTGTCCCTACTCATCCCAAGGGGCCGTTACCATACGAGACGTGACCCTACCGATTCAGCTTTCGGGCACGATCCGACGTGGTGACGCGGGCAGCCTCATTGTAGAGGGAAACACCTCACTTGACTGGTCCCTGTTCGGAGTCAAAGACCCATCAATTCTCATCGCGAAGGTAGACGAACAGGTAAAGATCGCGTTCAGAATCCTACTACCGGATACCAAAAAGATTCGTTAAACGGCTCGCTCGATACTAGCAGGGTGGTGAAAAAAGGTTCCGTCGCGAGCGTTTCGAGGGTTTTGAGCGAAACGAGGCTGAGTCGACAAAAAAAACGGACCCGACTTCGCTAAAGCTACGTCGAGGCGTACTTCATAAGGGTCTCGCCGTAGTGTCAACAAAGGCGGGGGCGTATCCACTGAGATACGTTGAGGATTTTTTTGCGGCTCTAACGAAGTTGCAGCCAAACCATCGGAACTCGCAACAGGAAATCCTTTTTCACCACCCTGCTAGACCTACGACGCCCATAGTCGATTAGATCGTTTCTAATCCAACCTTAATGACGACTCCCTCAATGGTAGCGGAACGCTCGATGCGAGCTGCCTTCAACGTCGGCACAATCTCAAGGCACAGGGTCTCAGACTTAATGTACTCTGCGTGCGCGGCGAGCAACTCATCCGCGCCCGATATCGAGAGTCGAATACGATCAGCCATGTGAAGGTCCGCTTCCTTTCTCATGTCTTGAATCTCTCTAATCAGATCTCGTGCCTTGCCCTCCAGCGATAGCTCAGGAGTAACCGCCGTATCAAGAGCCACAACGAAACCGGGCCCTGATTCAACAGCCAGTCCCGGTTTTCCGGCAAAGCCCACCTCGACCTCACCTGGATGAAGGGTGATGTCCCCTATCTTGATGGTGTTCTCGCCAAGAACCTCAAACTCACCAGCGCGCACCCTCTGGATCACCTCCTGCACTCGCGAACCGAGTCTCGGTCCCAGTACTCGCGCGTTAACCTTGGCGCTTAACGTGGCGATCGAGGAGGCATCCGCGAGAAATTCGATCGACTTCACATTTAACTCACCACACAGGACGGGCACGTAGGCCTCAAGCTCTCGCGAAAGACCATCTTTCACCGCCACCTTGGCTGTTGCCAGAGGCAATCGCACCCGCAGTTTCTCGCGAGCGCGCACAGACAACCCCGCCGATACCATCGCTCGCACCATGTTCACGTTCTTTGATAGGGTGGCGTCAATCAATTTCTCACGAGTCTCAGGCCACTCTTGAATATGAACGCTCTCGGTATATCCGAGGCGCTCCCACACTAATTCAGCGATAAACGGACAGAGCGGAGATAGTAAGAGCGAACACTTACGTAATACATCGAAGAGCGTCGCGTAGAAGGCCATCTTCTCACGCCCTCGAGGATCTTCCGACCACA
Organism: bacterium; assembly: GCA_017853915.1. Lineage (GTDB taxonomy): Bacteria > Bdellovibrionota_C > UBA2361 > UBA2361 > OMII01 > OMII01. The sequence goes on along the minus strand of JAFMIS010000063.1, from coordinate 4,839 downwards.
CTCGCTCACGACTCCGACGTATGTACCAGTTGTTCAGCGTATCGAAGAATGGCGCGAAGAGCCGCATCGCGTCACTCACTCGATATCCATCCAGCGCCGCCGTCACGGCGCCCGTAAGGATCTCCAATTCCGAGAGGATGAAGCGATCGAGCTCGCCGAGCTCCTGACCTTGTAGAGGTATATCGTGCGCCGAAACCGAATCAATCTCTGTGTAGGAGGTAAAGAATGACAATGCATTCCACAATGGAAGCATGATCGATTTCACCATCCCCTCGACGCCCTCATCACGGAAGGTTAGATCCTCAATTCCGACCGCTGGAGAGCTAAAGAGATATGAACGCAGCGCGTCAGCGCCGAAGCTTTCCATGAGCTGGAGAGGGTCCGTGTAATTCTTGAGGCTCTTTGACATCTTCTTACCATCGGCTGCCAGGAGCGTGCCCATGACGAGACAGTTCTTGAACGCTGGCTTATCAAAGATCGCTGTCGAAAGAACGTGCAGATAGTAGAACCAACACCGGATCTGTCCAGTTCCTTCAGCGATAAAATCAGCCGGGAAATGAGAGCGAAAGTGCTCAGCGTTCTCAAACGGATAATGGAACTGCCCATAGGGCATAGACCCCGACTCGAACCAACAATCAAGAACCTCAGGCACACGCCGATGCGTGCCACCGCATGAGCACGGGAACTCCACCTGATCGAGGAACTCCTTATGCAGATCCGGAAACTCACGACCAGTTTCACGCTCAATATCGGCTACCGTGTAGACTTTCTGACTGGCACACTGAGTACACTCCCATACAGGTAGCGGGGTCGCCCAGTATCGATTTCGAGAGATATTCCAATCTCGCGCGTTCTCCAACCAATTGCCGAAGCGGCCCTGTTTCACCGTTTCCGGATACCACTCAATTCCCTGGTTCGCTTGGATCAACTGATCACGGATCGCCTCAACTTTAAAATACCACGCGTCCTGAGCTCGATATATCAGCGGATTACGACAACGCCAGCAGTGCGGGTAGTTGTGCTCGATGGTCTCATCTCTCAGGACAATCCCACGTTCCTTGAGCATCTTGATAATTGCTGGATTTGCCTCATGCACGTTCTGCCCAACAAAGTCTGATACCTCACGGGTGAAACACCCTGATGTATCGACCGGATTGCGCACCTCAATCCCATATTTTCGGCATCCCCAGTAATCATCCTCTCCGAAGGCGGGAGCCATGTGTACGATCCCTGTTCCATCCTCTGTAGAGACGAAGTCAGCTGAGATAAGGTAGAAGGCTTTATCGTCTTTGAAATACGGGAACATCGGCTCGTATCGTAGAGTCTGTGCCTCCAACTCAGCGCCCGTCATCCTGCTGAGTACCTCTGGACTCTTACCGAGCTCACGCTCGTAACGTTTTAGAGCGTTTTCCGCCAACAACACCTTGCCGACCGAGGAGTCAACAACGACGTAATTGATATCTTTTCCGACAGCGAGCGCCAAATTTGAAGGCAGCGTCCAGGGGGTCGTCGTCCACGCAAGCGCCGAGACGCCCTCCATTCCTTGCAACGCGAACTTGACTGTGATCGCTCTACTCTGTTTCGGTCGAGTACTATCATCCGATCGAATCTCTGAGAGAGATAGCGAGGTTTCGCACCGACAGCAGTACGGCGCGACCCGAAAATCCTTGTAAATAAACCCCTTTGTATGAGCCTCGACAAAGGCCCAGATCACCGACTCCATAAAGGAGCGATCCAAGGTTCGATACGGTTTCTCCATATCAACCCAGCGACCAACACGATCAATATAGGTACGCCAATTACCATCGTAATCAGACACGATACGCCGACACTCGGCGTTAAAAGCGGCTACACCCACCTTGGTCTCGATCTCGCTCTTGTCCTTGAGGCCGAGATTTTTCTCAGCGATAGTCTCTATCGGCAGACCGTGACAATCCCACCCCCACATGCGCGGGACATAAAAACCGCGCATCGTCTTGAAGCGACAGATCATGTCCTTGAGAGCTGAAATGAAGAGCGTGCCATGGTGCGGGCTACCCGTTGCAAATGGCGGACCGTCGTAAAAAATAAATTCAGGTTTACCCTGACTCCGCTCTAACGAGAGCTCAAAGGTTTTCTCTCTCTTCCAGCGGGCAATCACCCCTTGCTCAAGGGTTGGAAAATGAGGTCTCGCCTCGACCTTGCGGAAGCTCTTATCTTGCGTCATGGGACACCACTACAATCTACGAGCACCCGACAGCCATCCTCTGCTCCGCCACATGGCGCGTTGCAAGTCTACCTTGCCGTGAGGGTTGCTGTTTTGGACACTCTTAAAAATACGAGTCTGTATACTGCCCAATTCCCAACAACGAGTAAACACCCGAAATATTTAGGATATTTGGGTATTTACGAAGCGCTCACAGAGGGTTTCCAGGCGCGCTATTTTTCGGGAGGAATCATAGTGGACTAGTACAGGGTCACACGTGCTCGCAGTAGCAAGGCTCGTGGAATATACACACTACTCACGCCTTGAGATTCCACCACTCCACAACCGCATCCACTCCCACATTCGCGCGCCCCGCACGAGACATACAACTCCCACCAACCTACTCTTCTGATCCAGAGGGAGCCCACTGCGCAGCAGCACTGCTCCACAGGTCCGGGCGCATACAACCATCTCAGAAACTAGCTCTTTAACAAGCCCACCCAGAGATAGCGGACGAGATTGACTCGCAAGATCGAAGGAACCCCCAACATACCGCCGGTGTCTGCGGATGAGGTCGCCAACGTGTCTAGCCGAGGGATGCTCTACTATCGCATCCGCCGCGTATACGAACCTTGTATTCGTCGCCATAATTTTGCGCGCGAAGTCCAGGTCTCCAGCAGACTTCAGATCTGAGGCGAAGCCTCCGATCATACGCGCCACGTCTTTCGATACAAACATATTCGCGGTCGCAGCGAACTTACGCCGCTCCATGTTATCTGCCTGATTAAAAGAGAAGAGGAGATCATACTTTTCAGTCGCTGATGAACTATCACTTTTTTGGGGACGCACCAAGATCGCTCCCCCCACATACACCGACTCGTTCTTCTCACTGAAATACGCCGCTCCCCTCTCTAACCAGTCAGGTCGTGGCAAACAGTCGGCGTCTGTGAACGCAAGAACCTCTCCCGAGGCGATCTCGATACCGGCGTTCCTGGCACGATAGGAACCCTCTCTCTCCTCTCTCGCGTACACCACACCAGGGAATGTATCGACTACTGTCCTGATATCGTCACCTGAGCCGTTATCGACCACAATAATTTCAAACGTGTCACGAGGTAGCGTCTGAACCATCAGGCAGCTAAGACACTTCTCAAGACAGGCACTGGAATTAAAAACGGGAATAATTACCGAGATGCTCTTCACCTAACACGCGCCTTTTTCGAGGTTATTACAGATTCCATCTCGCGTTCCCTAGGGAACGCGACCGAACGTACCCAGCGACACAGAAGAGGGCTCGACAGCCTCGCGTGCTATCGCTTCAACAATTCCCGCGCGATCACCACCCGTTGAATCTGACTAGTTCCCTCATAAATCTGCAGCAGCTTGGCGTCACGCATCAGCTTTTCAACTGGATATTCCTTAGTGTATCCATAGCCGCCGTAGATCTGAACCGCATCGGTGGTTACGCTCATAGCTGTATCAGCCGCGAATCGCTTCGCCATGCTCGATTCAATTGAGGCTGATTTTCCCTGATCCAGTAACCACGCGGAGCGCCATGTGAGAAGCCTTGACGCGTCCACGCCAGTTGCCATATCGGCCAACATGAACTGGAGCCCTTGAAATGTGCTGATCGAGACACCGAACTGCTTACGCTCCTTTGAGTACGCCAGAGCATACTCACTAGCCGCCCGACCTATCCCAACCGCGATGGCGGCGGTCATCGGACGACTAGCGTCCAGCGTCTGCATGGCTATCTTAAACCCGTCTCCGGGTGCCCCTATCATGTGGTCTTTTGGCACGCGCACATTATCAAAGGTAACGCGACAGGTGTCAGAACAGCGCTGCCCCATCTTATTTTCATGATGCCCGACCGAGATCCCGGGCGTAGTACGCGGCACGACAATACAACAGATCCCCTTGTGCTTCTTTGTCTTATCGAACGAGGCGAACACTGTATACTGCGAGGCATGCCCGGCGTTTGTTATCCACTGTTTTGCCCCGTTGATAATCCAACAATCACCCCCATCGTCGACAGTTGTTTGCAACCCTGCCGCGTCAGAACCGGCGCCAGGCTCAGTCAAACAAAAAGAGGCCAACAACCCAGCTGAGGCGATCGGCTCAATGAATCTCCTCTTCTGGTCCTCTGTCGCGCCGATTCGAATCGGCGTTAGCGCGAGGTCATTCGCCACCATCGAGGTGGCAAACCCGGAACATCCCCAGGCGATCTCCTCAATCACGAGACACGCGTCAAAAATAGACAAGCCAGATCCGCCGAGCTCTACCGGAAGGGTAACATTAATTAATCCAAGGGAGTGCCCCTCTCTGATTAGACCTGTGGGGAACTCAGCCCTCTCGTCAAGGCTTGCCGCCACCGGTCGAATCTTATCAAGCGCGAACCGATAAGCGATCTCACGAAGAGATTCCTGCTCAGGAGAGAGACCAGCGAGCGGTACCATAGACGCCTCACGTACAACCTAAAAAAAGAGCCCCTCGAGGGGGCTCTCGTAACAGACAGAGAACTACAACTACTTAGTTGTTCTCGCCGAGATCTGAGTCCCAGTTGTCGTTGATGAACCGGGAACTGTTGGGATCTGCGTCTGCGTTGTTTGGGTCGGGACAACTTCCTTTTCTAAGGTAGCGGTGAGACCCGTGCG
>JAFMIS010000062.1 GCA_017853915.1 bacterium | reverse complement strand
CAGGGTGGGACCACCAGGGTGGTGGGCCGACCAGGGTGGGCCAGGGTGGCAGCAGACCTAGCACAGTTCGGTGCCCCCAGGGTAAAACACCTTTCAGTCAGAGCACCGACCAAATTTCAAGAGAACTTGAGGCCTTATCGATCGAGACAAGCCCCTTACGAGAGGCTAGGCGGCCCAAAATACACTCAACACTACCAACCAGAACGGCTCGTTACCAGAAACTACTATCCGCTCTTGGCGACCGATCCGCGCCATAACGCACACCCTCGGGAGGTGAAAAACCTCGCCAAAGACGACGCCCCGCGATATCCTGCTTTTTTGCGCTGAAGCAGGGAGGCGGGAGAAAGGCTCTTCCAATTCTGACTGCTAGGAGCGCGTCGTAAGAAGTTTGTATGCAACCAAATACTCATCATCATCCCCATCGCGATCAACGTGCGGGACATAGTCCGAACCTAGCAGACTCCGCCCTTACTTCGATAACCGATGACAGAACTTCGGTGGCGCTTCTCACGAGCCTCGAAGCGATTAGACTTTTTTGTAACAACGCACAGTCTATCTGCATCAGTTCCGCCAGAGTCTCTGGAGTCAAGCCATCTCTCCTGGAGCGACTAGAGTCAGCGCCCTCGGGGGATGAGCGCATCAAGATTTTTTCTGAAATACGCGACTCACTTAAACAGAGATCGCCTGGATGTTCGATCTTTTTCCCTGACTTTTCGGATTTCACGCGGCGTGTCCACATTGCAAAGAGCGCTGTAGTATCAGCCAGCAACGAGAGATGGAAGGATAATCCCCCCGAGCAACCTGAAGCGATCGTCCATGACATAGCGCAGCTAATCTCACTGGCTATGAGCCCTGGCCAACACAAACCCCAACAGGGAACGGCGCTGCTACTGATGAACTCTCTCGCTCGACACGTCCGCGAGAGCATGCCCAACACAAGCAAAGAACTATATGATGTTGTAGAAACACTCTTGCGCGCAAACGCAGATACGCCGCGGAGCGCTCGCTTGTAACACCACGCGCGTTACGCCACCTCCGTTCAACCTTGATTTCCGCTGTTTTCGGAAACGAAACTTGCACGATAAAATCATCGCGACACTCCCGCGCCCATCTTAAACAAACTAAAAGAGACTCGTAGCAACTATTATTTCCCCCATAGTCTCCTAACTCAGATCCACCTCACTATGACGCTCATCGTCGTCGGAAATACGATTGCAAACTTTCCACGATTGACTATCCTAGCTCGCATATTTCTTGCAGCTTGCTGCTGCGAGCACCGACAGTCGGTCCTTTCGGAGCATTGCGCTGGGCCTCTCTGGCGCACCCGGAGGTAAGGAGTTCTTCACAACATATGGTATCCCCATCGGAATCTTCAGATCCATCACCAGATAATTCATCAGCCGTAAACCCCACCCTCTCAACGAGCAGTGAAAACACTCTCAGGAACGTGCGAGCTCCGAGCGGCGATAACACCCCAGAGCAACGAGTTGCCGATGCATGTCATCACCTTTTAGCTCGTATGACGAGCGCTGGGGTCGCCGTTAAGATTCCTGAAGAGGCATCGACCGAATTTCTTGACCTTCGAAAAGAGTTGGGCGACCTACTTAAACTGGAGTCGCACCCCGAGGGACTCGATGTCCTCGACAAAATCGCCAGCAACCATATTACCAAGTTCTCCTCGCTGGTCTCGGCAGCAGCACTCCTCAATCGACTCTATTCGCTCCATCCGACCCAAGAGGATTGTTGGCGCATCGAATGCTTGGTCGATCCGACCGCGCCGAATCGTGAGGATCGAGAGAACTTTCTCAGGGACCTCGGTCGCTTAGCGTATCAATTCCTCAACGGGCGCCCACAGACACTTCCGAGGGAGCAATTTATCACTCTTCTCGACCGCGGTATGACCATCCTCAAGGAGAGCTCTCTTACTCCGGAGCAACGCAACGCATATACTGAGGTAGCGGGAGCCCTCGCTGTCCAACAGGCCCACTTTCGTGGAATTCACTCCTTACACGAAGCGATTAAGCATGCTCCTCCATCTATCGCCCCTCTGGCTTTGGCTGGAATTTTAACTGCCGGAATCAAAGTTGGTCATGTTCCGAAGTTGCTCGCGGCAAGTACAAACGCGACGATCGCTCTGATCGAATCCGATCCTCGTGCTGTTGAGATCCTGGCGAGCGCAGTGGAATACCAAGCCAGCCAGGGCGCCTCAGTGATACGACTGCTTGATGGATTCGCCCGACTCTATCAATCGTATCCTCAGTCCACACGCGCTCGGCACCTTGAGCACTACCACGATCTGATTGAGCAGGTACGTCCCCTCAGAGCCCCGATCGATCTTATTTCTCGTGATATCGTAGATCAATTTGCGACCTCTGAGCCGGAGCAGTATGCTTGGGAGCTGGCACGACACGTCGCTAACCTTGAGGAGATAGCCGATACAGCGCGCCTATCAGGTAAATTACATCGCGAGCAGATCCTTATTCTACGTGACCTTGGCGCAGTTGGACCCAATCCCGAGCTCCTGAAGACGCTCAAGCTGTGCGTGGTATCGCTACGCGAACGGTGCCACGAACCGGCATTGATGGTTCGTAATTTAGATAGACTCGCTAACGAGTTTCAAATTTCTCAGGAGCGCTGGGGCGAACTGGCGGAGATCCTCTCCCAGCAAACTCCTAAAAACAGGCCCCTCGACGGTATAATACAGCAGGCTGTCGAGATCCTCTCCCGAGACAGGGACCCGCGCATCCCCTACTCCTATTGGAAATGCTACCAAACGGCGCTTGCTTCCCTTGAAGAGGAGATCCCGGATCTCTCGTTTGTCACTACCGATGTCGTAGACTCGCTCATTCGGGATGGCAGTCGCAAGAACTTCTGCTCTATTCGTGACGCAATCGTGTGTGCGGATGAGCTCTTGACTCACATCCCTGTATCCGAACGCTCTCCCTCTCGCGTAATCCGAGAACTCCTGCAGCCCGATAGCGTTGGCCCCGCGTTGGCGCAAGCTATCGCGCTTCATCACGACCTAGGAACGAGCTCCTCATCTTTGTTCAGCTCATTCCTTGATCTGCAGAGATCTCTGAGCCCCGCCGGATTGAAGGTGCTCAATCAAGTTGTGAAGCATCATGTTGATCAGAGAATCCCCCTCGGGCATACTTTCCAGAACTTTGTGGAGCTTGAGAGTTCCTGCGCAAAGGACAGCGCTCAGGGATCTCAGGGTTGCACTTGGGATGTAACATCTGAATTGGTCGAAAAGTTAATCTCTAAAGGCACTCCTCTCCAGTTTTTTGGGGCGGCCTACGTATCCGCTTACGCGAGCGACCGAGTGGGCGAAGACAACCTCGCCAGACTCAACGATCACCTTACAGCTCTGCATACACTATCAATGGATCCACGGGGTGGATTCATCGACCGGGGCTGGCAGGAACTCCTCTCAGCGATCGCCACTCTCGGTCCTCGGTCTCCTGGCTGTGCCGCTCTGACAGCTCTCCTCACCACGCCCGAGAAGGGCATCGAGGTCCTCACGCCGATCGATCTAGTGAAACTAGCGAAGCCGCCACAGAGCATTTCGACTCATGCCTGGGGAGCGATCCTACGGTCAGTCGATTCATATCGAGAACGGGGAGAATCCCTAGAGCGATTGTGCTCGTTAACATTCGAACTGGACAGGAATCTTATCTCCCTAGAGGCTTCGCCAGAAGAGTTATGGAAGACAGCTCGCGAGTTAATGTTTGATCTACGCGAGGCTAAACTGCCTTACGATCTCATCACAGCCGACTTTATCACCTCATTTCACCAATCGAACGAGGCGATTCAGGGGCTTTTGACGCATTTTCTGCGCGGCGTCACCCGCTTCCATGAAAGATTAATAGATAAAGACTCCCCAATCGTTACCGGCTCCGCGCAGTCGCTCACGACTTCGCTGCAAAAGATCCTAACTGATATCACGAGTAACAATTACGGCCTCACCGACAATCCAGCGATGGTGCATAAATTGAACCTCATCCTGGCGGAGGGTAATGTAGAGTCCCTTCACGAACTCCACTATGTCCTTCGAGAGCTCAAGATGCATGCCCTCACGGACATCATGAGGAACTCCTCCAGCCCTGAGCGAAGGGACTGGGCACGCAATCTGATGGCGAGAGAATTCAACATGGGAGGGCCACCATACGTGCAGGGCTCTCCGGAGGCCATCCGCCACTTTAACGACTCGATGCAGGTCATCGACCGAGCATTTCGAGATAGCAAGGGGTTCGGTGGTTTTGCTCTCGACAGTCGAGGCATTCCGCGCAGTAGAAAATTAGAGGCGGTACCACCGATGCTTGTCCGATTTGGCCTCGATGTAGCTGCTAAAACCTGCATTTTGAACTCCAGCTCTAATCAGAGCTTCCCGGGTAAAGGGCTCTACATCGGGGGCATCGAGTCCATGAAGGTATTCACTACCGATCCCTCATGGCGCGCGCGGGGCAAGAGCTCACCGCATTGGCGCTGGGTTGAGGGGGACGGTTTTTTCGCTAGCTCGTACTTTCACAACTTCGACATGCACAACTTTGAGAGGGCGGAGTTTCTCAACATGCGCGGTCTCATGTGCGTGATTCCGCCTCGCGAATCAGCCTTTACCCTCGACGGCACTCATTACTGCTACTTAGTGTACAATCGACACTTTTATCCAGGCACTCATACAGCTCTCGGCGTTCCATCGATGGTAATGATGGAGCTGCTTGGAAACTCCCTTATTGATGCTGCTGACTTCATCGGCTTTCAAAGCTCTCGAACCGATCTCAGCAAGGTAGATTTTAGTTATCATGCCCTGCTTAGCGCCTGCGAACGTCGCAAGATGAATCTACTTGATCTGACCTATGGCTCGGTTGTGGGAGGAGGTTTGTGTAACGCCTACCTGCCAAAATCGCTCCCACATTATAAATGGGAGCGCGACGCCGGCGCGGCGTCTGGTTGGACCGACACATGGGGCCACATTCACAAATCATTTCGCGAGGGGTCATACAGCTCGTCGATGCAGCAGTCGCTCGATAAGGCGCTCCAAAAAGCTCGAGACTTGCACCGAAACGTCTTTGATGTGTTTCGACCGATGCAGGACTACCTAAGTGCATTCCGACTTGCTCTCTCGTTCTACAAGATGGGTCAGGTGCTCATTTCGGATGAAGATCGGCAGGATATGCCAGACCAGCAGGGCCGCGATAACAATCAAGCTCAACACGAGTCTGAGGAACAGGATCGCGATATCTTTGAGACTGCGGGACAGGAGGACTCCTCGCGGTCAGTTCATGAATATCAGTATCGCATGCTGGAAGAGGTATATCGATGGTATCGAGGAGCTAAGGAAAACGGCTGGTTACCGGAGCAAATGCCCGTACTTTACTTCGCTTGGGTACTCGATCCAAATTCCTTACCCCCTCACTCTCAACGTCGATTTGAGATTGACCTCGCCACCATGACGATTAAGACTCACGATGGCAACTTTCAGCTTCCCAAGAACGGGACAGGCCTTGGCGATGCCGAACGTGAGTTATGGCGGGAGCACATACTTCCCCACTTTGGACGCGATTCCTTTGGATGGGAGCCTCGATTCCTGCTTCGAGATGGCGCCTTTACAATTCATGAGTAAGAGAGGAGTTTTCTAGATCGGAGATAGCTATGACATGTCTGCTCGCAAAACCAAGTCCACGCATACCCGCAGAGCCACCCGCTCAGTCGAATCCAGGCTTTGCTGACTACGACTTTCCACCGAGCGCCCTGCGAAACCACCTCAGCCCGCGCATGAGCCCAGAGGCGCCTCCCGCGGAGCCAGACACGAAGCCTGACACGACACCCGCGCCTGCGGTACCCCGACCGGACCCAGCACCAGAGCGCGTTCCGGGCACCACGCCGGCCCCGGATGCCGATCCCGTTCCCGATCAGTGCCCAATTCGACGATGCTAGTGATGACTCCGCCAAGCGGTGTTGCGGGATCAAGTCGGATCCGCTCCAACAAAAAACGTCATTGCCGGAATGAACTTTAAAGTAATTTGGAGCTCTGCGTGGCTCCGCGGATTGTTACCGAAGCAAATGTTCCATCGCGAGCTCGCACATACCCTAGGGCCTCAAGCCGACTCGCCGTTAACCTATAGTGTTTCGGGTACAACGAGATCGGATTCTCCCCCTCAACGGGCTTCACTTCTTCCATCCAGCTAGCGGGATCGACCGGTGGAGTATGCCCCACGATAAGGCGACTCTTCGCTTGCCCTACTTCCGCCAAAAACAAGTCAACATCAGACCATGTATAGCCATGCGCTTCTCCATCATCCCCCTTTAAACGCTGCCACGCAGCTTGTTTATACATATTAAAAGCGTCAACTCTGTCCTTAGGGATGGCGGCCATAGCGCCAGGATTATCAGCGCCACGCAAAACATCGATTGTCGTTTGATCATCAATCGGGAATCTTGTTCTCATCTCCTCTCGACTCAACCCACTAATCGGGCCCGCATGTACCGCCGCTCCACCCTTCAAAACGGCGTACAGAGGGCTATTCTCCGTAGAACGCGCGAGCGTATTCACGTAGCCAGATCTCTCAGACACTCCTCCTCCCGAGGCGGTCAAGGAACTGTCTATGTGGGCACGATACCGCTCAGCCTGATAGACAATCCTCCTTATCCCATTCTGACGTTCAACTTTCGCGGTCCAGTCAAATATTGGATCGTGGTTACCGACTAAAGCGAAGACATGATGCGGATATGACACCTTCAAGTTCATGTAGAACTCGTGTAATCGAAAAGAAGATCTCATATCCTCAATATTCCCATGCTCAAGGTGAACGAGATCCCCGAGCAAGAGAAGCACTGCTTCGCCACGCGATATCTTAAGGAGGTTGTCATCATGGAGCAGCACTTTTTTGAAATTGGCGATATTCCCGTGAAGATCGCCAACAAGTATCACGGGGATCTCCGGAGATAGGCGCTCCAAACTGACCTCACAGCCAATCTGATTTCCCCCACGCAACGGATCTATCACTCGCGTACCATCGCGGAGTTCAGTCATACAACGCTGGAATCTATTCAATCGATCACAGTGCGATCTGAACGACTCGGCGTGGAGCGGACAAAGGTTCTGGAGCAGCGCTCGCGACATACCCTGTAGTAAGGGAGCCACGAGCTCCGGCCCTGAAAAACTCCCTTCTGTGATTGCCGCGATAGGGGGCGTTGAGGGGGGCATAAAAGCACTTGCGACTGTCGTGTTATTCTCAACCATTACCACCTATGTCCATAGCGTTTTGCCACCCAATCTTACTGACACTGTTATGGTAGTTCACTCGGCACGCAGAGCCTACATACTAACCGACCGTTTTTACTTGCATATTTACCATCTTCACGCCTTGGGCACTTGGCTTCATCCAACCCTTGAAAGAGCTCGCCAAGAGGAGTAGAAGCGAGGGTTCGGATTGTACCCTTGCAGTAACCATGTTTGACCCCCGCAAATCCATCCCTCGTCAGCTTACTGAGGGCCATAGAAGCGCCGAGCCGATCGAAGCCCCAGATCTCAAGGACTCGAAACTCACGAAACTAAACCTCTCCAATGGGCTTACCTGCTACGTGGCGCTGGGCCCCTCCATGCCCCGATATTTCGGGGCGAGTGTATTCACACCCGCGCTGTGGGGTATGGGTGAGGCGCATATTCTTGAACACGGGATCATGAGCGGGTCAGCGCGTTATCCAAGCCCAAATATCTACGCCGAGCTGCACACCACCTCCGACTCCCAGCCGGGCGCCTATACATACTACAACCGCACGTGGTTCACCGGATCCGCATTCTCTGAACAGGGGCTCGAACGAGTAAGCGATTACATCTTGGATAGCATATACCATCCCCTACTCTCGTTTGAGAGCTTCAAGACTGAGTCTTTCAAACCGATCAGAGAGTTTACAGGACACCGATCATCGATCGCCTATCCAGCGGGTGTCGTTTATAATGAGATGCGGCAGTCGTATATGCACCCCGACAACGTGGCGCTGCGCAACGCAGTGGCTCACCTATTCCCGGAAGCTCTCCCGCAGATGGACTTCGCCGGAAGCCCCGAGGGGATCAAGAAACTTTCGCGTAGTCACGACAAGATACTTAAGTACCACGACCGCTTCTACTATCCGGAAAATTCGGTGTTCCTTGTGTCTCATCCCCGCTCGCCTGACCCAATATTGAAAATGCTGGAGCAACTCCCCCGTTCGGGGCGCTCGCACAATTATGAACCTCCCTCGTTCGATATCTCGCAACGCCCCCGGCAGGTTCACATTACACACCCTGTTCATGGCGAGATCACGGGGCATAGCTCTAACATGGTCATCCTCATTCCGATTGAACGCCCGACCTCCCTGAAGCAGGTGCTCTTTTACAACCTTATCTGGGATACCCTGTTTTTCCTCGACCGAAATCGATATAGCGACAAAATAACCAAAGATCCCTTTGAGGGGCGGTGCGCCCTATCGAGCTGCCAACCGATCACCCTTGGAGCTCAAACTTTCTTCGCCATTCAAGTCGACCGGATGGCTCCCGGCGATCACGAAGCGGTTCGCGACAGGATCCTTAATACCTACCGAACGATCACTGAGAGGAATCTTCCATTTTCAACATTTAAATCGGCTTTGGGGGGGCTTCGACATTATTTCACCTCCACATCAAATAACATCGACGATGTTTTTTGGTCGCTGACGGCCGACAAAGATACTCTTCCGCACTTAAATTCCCTGACACGGGGCGCGGTGGCGCACGAACTTCACAACAAGGCCCGTGAGATCTACCCAGAGTTTTGTCGCTTTGCGGAGAAGCTACTCGCGAGGAATCACTGCGTGTTTTCACAGGATTCCATCCCGACAAAGAGCCGCGCGCGAGCCTCTTCTGCTCCATTGACTCCCGAACACTACCCGTCGCCCCCAACCCCGTGGCAGGTTCAGGTCCAGGACTACCCCTTGATGACGAAGAGAATAGTCAAGAGCGCTGGCGCTGATTTCATCGTAGAAAATCCATTTGAGGGAGACCTCCAGGACGCTATCATTAGAACTCCGATCGGAGATGAAAACCGGGTTCACCTGAATATAGGGTTCGACCTCTCCGCGCTTCGAGCGGATCTCTGGATGCATGCTATTTTTCTGCTTAACACGCTGACTGAAAACCGCTCTAATTTTCGAAGCCATTCGCATGTATCAGTGAAATTGAACGGGCTATCATCGCCGGCGACAAATATTGTCTATCCGATCAATCGAGACGGGTGCACGTTCGTCGTTGGAGTGTCTATAGTTCCGAATGAGGTAAAGTCCTTTCTACGGATGCTCCACAAGGTTTTCAAACAGCCTGATTACTCGAAAAATGCCTATCTGCACGGACTCGAGTACCAGAGAGACTCGCTCTTTCCCGACATCTTTGACCCAAGCGCTTCCGACGACCTCGGAGACGCCTTTATGACTCGAGCTCTCTCATACTATGACCGGGGGTATCGATTACGCGAGGCGCTCGTCGGATTTGAGGCTCTGCCCAAATTCAATAAAATTCTCACAGCCTGGAATCGCGATAATTTCGAGGAGTCAGAAGATCGCATGTTCACCGCGATCAATTACCTCTTCTCGGGAAGCGCGATCCATATCCAGTACTCGGCTCCAAAGGCGCACGACAGTGAGGTCGCCAAACATATCGGTGATTTTTATCGGAAACAGCGGCGATGGGATAAGAACGTTCTCTACTATCCAACCCGCAAGCTTGCTCGAAACGACCTCCTCGTGGCTCCATCGGTAACGAATATCGCCGCGAGGGTATTTCATATGCCTGAGTTTCGAGCCGACCTCGAGCCGGCGCTCGCGTACATCAAGGGTTTTGTGATCTCAAAAGAACTTAACAACGGGCGGGGATTTTACCGTAACTACGTTAAGTTTGATTCCACAACGTCATGCCTTGTGCTGATGGCCCAACGGGGTTCAAGTGCCTCAGCGCCGTTTCGGGTGTACGACCGTATCCCTGAGATTCTAGACGGGGTAGAACTCACGCCGCGTCAGCTAAAGGGTCTTCAGACAGGCGCGCTCATGTCGCACCTTGACCGCATCTCCGATAGCGATCCGCACGCTAAGATGTTG
>JAFMIS010000061.1 GCA_017853915.1 bacterium | reverse complement strand
CTTGCAAATTCCGGAGCGCAGCGTAGGAATTTGGAGCCTACAGATTGTGTGGGCAGATCGGGGTCCCACACTAACTGTAGGCGATAAGGAAATAGGTCACGGATGGTTTCTATTTCCGCACATCTTTCACGGCGAGCGCAGTGAGCTTCGTGAAAAATACGGGTTAGGCCTGCTCGGCTTGTCACGCACCCCATCTGGACCAAACAGAGAGGGGGATTAAATCTGATTTAGTGTCAATACCTTGGGGCCTTGGGGCTATAATGGGCGTCGCTTTACGGGCGGCTCTGGAATGGTGTAAGGTGTCGCTCTCCGGTGTGCGCCTTTAGCTCAGCTGGATAGAGCATCTGGCTTCGGACCAGAGGGTCGGGGGTTCGAATCCCTCAGGGCGCGTTTCTCCTCTTCACTATATAATCAATAAATAATCGTGTACCTCTAAGAGCGGTAAGCTCTTGATAGTATGAGTTGGGCGCAGTCCCGGCGGCTTCGTAGTATCATTTATTCTTTTCACCGGACCCCGCCAGCGCTAGCCTGAGGAGGCTCCTACAGGATTGTCTGTTCGGAGGCCCAGGGGGTCTTCACCATGGACAGGCGCACCTCAGTATAGCACCGCTTAGTGATCGTGCTACGGGATTGCTCGAGAGAGATGGAGCGGGAATGTTTGTATTACGGTGAAGGGGTTCATATGGCAAAGGTTATAGTTACGGGCGGCGCTGGATTTATCGGTTCGCACATCGTGGATCGACTCCGCGAGGCTCACGATGTTAGCGTGATCGATGATCTTTCCAGTGGAAATCGATCAAACCTCCCCAAAGACGTCCAGCTTCACGAGCTTGATATTCGCTCGCCACAGGCGGCTGATGTTGTAGCATCGGAGCAACCTGATTTCCTGGTTCACGCAGCTGCTCAGATATCTGTGCGTATCAGCATGGATAAGCCAACGGTAGATACCGACATTAATGTCACGGGCTTGGTTAACCTCCTGATGCCTCTCAGAGAGAGAAAAGGAACCCATGTAGTGTTTCTCTCCTCGGGTGGAGCATGTTACGGGGAGCAAGATGTATTCCCCGCCCCGGAAACTCATCCAGTACGCCCTGAGAGTGTTTATGGCCTCTCGAAGCGGGTTGGTGAGATGTACCTTGAATTTTGGTCGCGCGTTTGGGGCGTCACCAGTACATCGCTCCGTCTCTCGAATGTTTATGGGCCAAGACAGAACCCTCATGGTGAGGCAGGTGTTGTGGCGATATTTTGCGAGCGGCTGTTAGCGGGTAAAGACATCACAATTTTCGGAACCGGGGAGCAAACGCGAGATTTCGTGTACGTCGGAGATGTGGCTGACGCCGTATATCGCTCCGTTACGTCAAAGATGGTTGGCGAGTTCAATATCGGAACATCACAGGAGACCTCGATTGCATCATTAGCAAGATCTCTCCAGGAGCGAGCGTGCCCCACGGCGCGGATATTGTTCGCTCCCGCTAAGTCCGGTGAACAGATGAGAAGCGTCATTGACAACACGAGAGCTGGTAAGGCGCTCGGATGGAAGCCAACTGTGCGTATGGACGAGGGGTTGGTCAAGACCCTTGAGTGGTACCGCTCGGGAGCTCGCTAGTACGTATTTGCCGAGCGGCATCATATCGAAGCAGAGAGAAGCGCGCGATAATTTTGCGCTTTGAAAAGTTCGGATCTTCGCTCGATGCCCTTTGTGTCACTCTCACTCAGTCAGAATCGCCTCAGGGCGAGTGATTCCGTCGATAGGCCTCCGCTGATCGCGATATTTCTTCCTAGTGTGCATGGAGGTGGAGCCGAGAGAGCGATGATCGTTTTTGCTGGGCAGTTGGTTCAGCGCGGGTTTAGGGTTGATGTAGTGGTGGCGAGGCTTGAAGGAGCGCTCCAATCCATGATTCCACGTGGAGTTAACCTGCAAGACCTCAACAGTCGCAGAATGTTGGAGGCGATCCCGAAACTAGTCACATATCTCCGGCGGGAGCAGCCGACGGCGCTGTTTTCAACGATCACGCACGCCAATATCGCGGCGGTGTGCGCCGCAAAGCTATCTCGCGTACGGACCCGCGTTGTTGTTCGTCAGTCGAATGCGCCGCTTTCAGAGCGGGAACAAGATCTCGGAAGAGCGATATGTCGTCGATTGATTCCAATCCTCTATCGAGGGGCCAGCGGTATTATAGCCGTCTCCGAGGGGGTTAAGGATGAATTGCGTCGCATGGAGCCACGGTTGTCGGCGCGCATGAGGACTCTACCGACTCCAGTTTTAACCGATCAGGTGCGCCGACAAGGAGAGGAGATTCCGAATCATCCCTGGTTTAGCCATAAGGATCTTCCAATTGTGGTCAGTGCCGGTCGTTTGGAGATGTATAAGGGGATGTTGGAGCTCGTTCGAGCGTTCGCGCGTCTCTGCGCTCACCGCCCGGCGCGTTTGGTAATAGTTGGAGAGGGTAGTCAGCGATCGAAGCTTGAGGCTGAGGCGCGACGTCTCGGGATCTCAGAACGGGTGTCTCTTCCGGGATTCCAGAGCAACCCATTCGCTTATATGAATCACGCCGATGCCTTCGTGTTGGCCTCTCATTATGAGGGTTTGCCGAATGTGCTCATTCAGGCTCTGGCGTTCGGAACGCCGATCGTCTCGACGGATTGCCGCAGTGGGCCCGCGGAGATTTTGGAGGGTGGGCGTTGGGGTACACTTGTTCCGGTCGGGAGCGAAGAGCAGCTCGCGTCCGCGATTGAGGGCGCCCTCGCGAGATCGAAAGATGAAACGGCTCGAGAGAGCGCATGGAGGCGTTTTGACGCTGACGCCGCCACATCCGGCTATCTAGGTATTGCTGGGCTCCCTGAGAGGATGCCAGCAGCGTCCCCAGAGCTATTAAAAACGGACGCTGGTCAAGTACGTTGTGACTGAAAGCGCTGGCTGTTGTCGCGACAAGGATGAGCGCTTGTCCATTTCTGCAGTTCCGCTTCTGAAAGGTTAGAAAGAGCGTCAACAGAAGAGAGACGTATGCAAGTAGCCCCACAATCCCATTATTCACCCACTGTTGGAGGTATAGATTGTGGGGAAGCTCCAGCATGGTACGCGAGTAACCTGTGCCGTGACCGAGCACGGGAGACTCCTCGATTAATCGAATAGAATCGATCACCGCGTTAAGTCGTGTGCCGGCGGACCCGTCATCGACCTGTTTGTTGCTCAAGAATCGAGCGAGCCGGTTGTTCTCCTCGTGTTGGGAGATAAAAGACGCGAGCAGTGGTACGGTGAAGGCAATCAGCGCGGCAGCGCACGTAATGACTGATATGGTCATCGCGCGTTGCCTGTTCGACGCTGAGGAGCGAAAGAGTCGGAAGTAAATGAAGGTCAGAAACAGGACAGTGAAATGTATGAGGCCGCTTCGAGACATCGTCAGCGCCACGATGATGAACGCTGTTGCCAGCAAAAGGATGTCTCCCCACAGAGGCCGCGTGGCTTTTTTGTTGCGTAGTCCAGTGGTTTGTTTGTGAGACGATTGTCCGAAGTCGAGCGCGGCACAGCACAGCGTCACTCCCACGAGCGCGCTGAAATTGGCGTTGCCTGGAAAACCCGCGGCTCGATTCGTGATCTCGGCGAACGTTCCGGGATTGCTAAAGTCGTACCAGATTGACCACACCAGGAGACCCAGTGCTGGCGCCATGAGTCGATTGAGATGAAGCGCCAAGGCAGGCTGTGCCCCTACCGCCATGCTCGAGATTACGATGAAGAGGCTGTACGGAATCATAAAGATCCATTTACCGCCCTCGCCCCAATATGCCGAGGGGAGGAGTGAGAGAGCGAGAGCCACCATCGAAAGGATGCTGAATGCCAAGAGCGGGTAGGCGTTGTCCCGGAATGGATCCGCGATATGAGCGAGGGTTCGTTGGCGCAGATGTTTAGCCACGATGATCCCCCACAATGGCAGAAGAACAAGAACGCACAGGAGCGTAGGATTGATTGGTAGTAGTCCCAGTGAGGCCAGGGCCTGATCGGCGACGCAGAGAAACGGAACGAGTGTCAGCGTCGCATAAGCGGTAACTACAAAACCTCGTAGTCTGCGGCCAAGGTGGGGATTTTTCATATGCTACGTAGGGTTAAAAAATGAGGAGAGGCTACGACTTTTCCCATCTAGTCTAGCGAATGAGCGATACTCCCGAGATGAGCGTGGTTAGCGCGGTGGGTCACTACTACAAGGATCGCCAAGGTCTAAGGTCATTGTATGATTAGGTTTTAGGCCCATAGCGTTATTGCGCGCATTGTCGAGCGTAGTAGGGCACACTCGCTCCGATACACGGCATATCGTATAGTGCGCGGCAGAGGTTCGAGGTAACGGACTGTCTATCGTTTTTCAACGACCGATGTGGCAGTAACCGTGACGGTATAAAGGGCACGGCGGTAACAAAATGATTCATCATATGCGTCAGGAGCGTTTGGCGCTCCTCGGGCAACCCCCACATGCAGAATCTAAGGAAGTGTCGAAGTCGGCTTCTGCCTCGTTGTCTGAGCCTACAGCTGCTGAGCGTCGGGATCAGCCCGCGCGTTTCATGGGTAAAGGTAGCGCGTTTGAGGTTCTCCCCGCGTTGGCATTGGATTTTGATACTTTGGGGCAGCGCTATCTGGAATCTAGAAAGCCAGCGCTCGATGTAGGAGCGAGCTTTTCAACGGTAGCGCTCCAGGCAACCTTTCACTCCATTCCGATTCATTCAACTGATCTCCGTTGCGACAATAATCGACACATATTCCTCGCGAATATTCTGCGCGGAATGGAGCCATTCAAGGAGATATATACGGATTTGAATCGACTTCCCGCAGGATTTCGGTGTTATCCAGTCGCGCCGCGCGAGTGGGAGGATTGTTTAAATTTTGGAATAAAGCAGGTTAATGAGCGCATGGTCCAGTGTGGCGCTGAGAGGATTCTCATGCCATCGGGTGCCCCAGCACCGGACCGATGCTTTTCAGTTGTCTTCTCTCACCATGCCGTGCCCAAGTACAGCACTACGGAACTTTTTCTGAGGGCAGAACTACCGGAGATGTTGCGAGTTACTGACCGTGAGTTGCGTCTCTTCCCGTTACTTTCAGCGGGTCCAGGGGATGAGATGCTCCATCTGCCATTATCAGTTAACAGGCAACGTTTGGAGCATGTGGCGAACTCATGTGGTTTTGATCTCGAGATCTCTATCTCCCCCATGATGCAGGGTGGGGCTACGACAGGTACGGTCGAACCGGGCTTTGATATGTTGGGGGTGTTCCGTCGTCGCTTATGATTGACGCGCTCTGTCGGCGCGGGCAGATTGAGGCATGTGAAGAGTCCTCATCCCACCATCCACGTTTCGTCACTTTGTTCTCTCCCTGTTCGTCTCTGCGTGTGGATGGTTGTGTTTGTGATCGTATGCGGACGACGCTGCGACGCCGAGCCGCTGGATGATCTGACCTACGGCGCTTTTATTGATAGCTATGTCGCGCGCGATTTTAACCATTTGCCGAGTCGGTATCGTGCCTATTCCACCCAACCGTACTATTCAGATGAGGGTGCGCTCAATTTAGGATTTGTCGAGGCGGCGCTTGACTCTGAGGGCTATCGGGGAAGAGTTGCTTTTCAGTACGGCTCCTCTGTTGTGGAGAACTACGCACATGAGTCCCATCTCTGGTGGCGGTACGTACAGGAAGCGTATGGTGGTATTAAGATAGATAGAAAACTCTCCATCGACGCGGGGGTGTTTCTGTCGCACATCGGCACTGAGTCGTGGATATCACGGGATAATATCGCCCTAAGTCGCTCATTGATAGCGGACTATACTCCCTACTATGAATCAGGAGTTCGAGCGCGGTATGTCTTTTCGGATATGAGCATCGGGGAGCTGTATATTGTGCGAGGTTGGCAGAATATCTCGAATGTTGAGGATCCCGCGGTGGGAACCCGTTGGACGCGGCGATTCGCCAACGGAGTCACGCTAGCTCACAGCTCGTTTGTGGGGAATCAGCACGGAATGAGGATCTTCAACGCTCCCTCGATCTCGTACACTGTGTCGACACGGGTCAAAGTTATCGGGGAGTATGACTTCGGATTTCAAGAGCGGAGGGCTGATACAAGCGCATGGTGGCACGGATGGGCGCTGACAGTGGGGTTTACCCAAAACCCGACGTTCTCATGGGGGCTTCGAACGGAGTACTACTCTGATCCTCATCAGGTGATGGTAACGACGCTCTCACAGCGCGGTTTTCAGACTTTCGGAATTTCGCTTAACCTTGATGCTACCATCATGTCAGGACTTGTATGGCGTAATGAATACCGGGCCTTGATGAGTTCTGACGGTGTATATCCCTATCGCGATAGCTTTTCCTCGCATGATCAGTTCGTGCTGTCCTCTCTTCAGTACTCCTTTCGCTAGAGCTGTTGGTGCGAGTTCAGCATGAGGAATCCCATATGCATCGCCGCCGTGTCGACGCACTCTACACGGATTTCAGGGTGGGCTATATGAATGATTCTTCGCGGGTCGCGGCTGACGACGAGGCGATCAGGAGAGGAATTGTGTCGGGAGTGCGATGGACGTATCTGTCGCTGATCGTTCAAGGGATCGTGAAGGTCGCGGTTATCTTCATCCTTGCCAGACTGTTGGGACCAAGGGAGTTCGGGCTACTCGGGTATGCCCTGATGTGCACGACGTTTCTTGAGCGAGTCGCGCAACTGGGGGTTGGGCCGGCTCTTGTGCAGCGACGAGACCTTGATGGCGACGTCCTCCGTACAGCGCAGATTCTAGGTGTTGGTTCAGGAGTTCTCTCGATGGTGGCGATCTATAGTGGTTCTGAGCTCGTGGCCTCATTTTTTTCAGAGCCAGAACTACAAGCGATTCTGCGTGTCTTGTCGTTAGGGTGTTTTATCGAGGCTTTAAGCATCATCTCTGACGCGCTCCTGCAGCGCGAACTCCGATTTCGGGAGATTATGATCGCCGAGACGATCGCGTACTTCGTGTCGATGGGGGTGGTCGCCATCGGTTTAGCGTACCTCGGGCTGGGGGTATGGGCGCTCGTACTGGCCACTCTCAGCCTCAAGGTCATTCGTTGGGGAGCGCTATGCTGGTTCAAGCCGGTAGTGAACTATGGTGTATGGAGTGCTCGGCATGCCCGTTACTTGGTTCGACTGAGCCTCGGGTTTAGTCTCGGCAGGCTGTTTAATTTTTTCTCTCTCCAGGGAGATAATTTCGTGGTCGGGCGGATATTAGGGGTCGATGCGCTAGGCATGTATACGCGGGCCTATCAACTGATGACGTTACCAGCGATGTACGTGGGGCAGATATTTGAGCGTGTGATGTTTCCGGCGATGGCCCGAAATCAGGATTCTAGCGAGACGTTGCGAAGCCAGTTCCTTTTTTCATTAGAGGCGATTGGTTTGATCTCCTTGCCCGCCGGAGTGCTGATGTATCTGCTGGGTCATGAGATCATTATTGTTGGTTTTGGCGATCGCTGGGAGCCCGTTGTTCCTGTTCTATCGGTTCTGTCGTTCGGTGTATTTTTTCGAACCGCCTATAAGTGTAGTGACACAGTAGTTCGCTCGCGGGGCGCTGTGTATAACTATGCTCTCCGGCAGGGGATATATACTCTGCTCGTGGTGAGTGGAGCCTGGTGTGGTGCAAAGCTCGCCGGACTGCATGGGGTAGCGATCGGCGTTGTGGGAGCGATAGCGCTAAACTATTGTTCGATGACTCTGGTGAGCAAAGAGATAGCGCACGTGTCATGGAGAGAGCTTGTTGCGGCGCATCTGCCTGGGGTGAATATTGCGGTGTGGTGTGGAATCGCTGGGTACGCTATGCGCGAGTGGGCATCGAGTGTGGGAGCCCCCGCTGTGGTAACGCTGCTCGTCTCGGGAGTGAGCGGAGTGCTCGCTGGTCTTCTCGGGACGCTGTTTATGTGGGGCCTTGTGCCCTCACGAGTGGCGAGGTTTGCGATGACGACGATGCGTGGGATGCAACTGAGGAGAGCGACGGTACCGGCACTTCCTCTCGCTGTTCCATCGGGGAAGTGAGGGGCGCAGGCTCGTTCCGATCCCGAAGTGGATCCTCCGCGGTATCACCGATGGCGCGGTGATAGCTAGCGATAACTATCTGCTCATCAAATCGCTCCACCGCGAGCCTACGACTCTGATGTCCCATGGCCGCAAGTTTCTCCGTTGGGCACTCAATGAGCTGGAAGAGTGCCCGCACCAAGGATTCAGTATTGTCTGGGATCACGAGAAGACCGTTATGTTCATGCTGGACAGTTTCGCGGCAACCTTTCCAATTCGTGGTTATTATAGGCTTGCCACAGGCCAAAGCCTCTAAGAGAGAGCGAGGAATCCCCTCATTATATGTTGATGGGAGAACCACTACATCCGAATCATGAATGTAGGGGAGCACATCATCAGTTGATTGAAGATAGCGAATAACGCCCTGTGCATGACTCGCGATTATCTGCTCGAGGAGATCCATAGAATCCGGACGCTCATAATCAGGAGCCCCCAGTATCCAGAAAGCAACCCTATTTCCATGTTTTTCGCGGGCTCTCCGGGCGGCCTCGATGAAGGTCGTGAATCCTTTTTTAGGGAGTAAGCGACCGAGCATGAGAAAAGATCTCTGAGAGCGTGGAGGTCGTGGTGATGGCCTAAAACGCTCAAGATCAACTCCTGAGCCAGGAATTAGCTTTGACTGAGCGGCAGAGACAATCCGTTGGGCAATGAGCGTATTGAAGTCGTCATGGTTCTGAAAGAAGACAGTGTCGGTGTTGGCGAGCGCGCGACGGTACAACTGACGAATGAGAAGCGTGGAAAATGAACTAGAATCAAAAGCCTGCCCGAGGCCAGAGATGTTCGCCACATGTCGAAACGATAGGCGCGAGCGGCACAGTCCGGCGTAGAGATTGCATTTTATCGTATAGGATAAGACAGCATCCGGTTGAGCGTCACGCAGAGCCTGATATATCTGAAGCAGTGTGACAATCTCCTGTGTCGGGGAAGTGCCAGTCGGGTTGAGTGATAGCGGAATGTATGAGACTCCGAGTCTCTTCACTCGCTCGGTGTACGCGTCCGGAGGCGCTAGAACGCTGACCGTGTGACCCGCTTCGATGAGCGAGGAGATTAAATTTCGACGCAATAAAAATACATACCACGATGTGTTGTATAGAATGACTACTCGCATAACGACTCTCTCACGTTTTGATTAACTGTAGAGTATTCCATCTTTGGACTCGCGCATGTGATCGCTGCTATCGCGTAGTCTCATCAGGATGGGACGAATGTGAGAGGTGAGTGATTGTGTTGAAGCAAGAGGCGCGCGGAACCGAGATTGAGGATCGTCAGACGATATCTGAGGAGACGTCTTTGTCATCACAGATACTGGTGAAAGAGATGCGAGAGCAGAGCAGAAAAGCATTGGTTCTCGACGAGGGGCAGATGTATGAGGGAGTAAAACGTGCATTAGATCTAGTCGGCTCAGCTTCCTTGCTCGTGATGTTATCCCCAGTTATGTGTGGGATTGCGCTCGGTATTAAGGTGTCATCACCGGGGTCAGTCTGCTTTTCCCAAACACGGCTGACTCAGGATGGACGGCGTTTTCAACTATTGAAGTTTCGCTCGATGGTATCAGATGCTGAAGACAGCAGCGGTGCTGTGCTAGCTCAACGCCACGATCCGCGCATAACCCCCTTCGGGCGCTTCATTCGAATGACCCGTCTCGATGAACTTCCGCAGCTTATTAATGTGTTCCGCGGCGACATGTCCCTCATTGGGCCCCGTCCGGAGCGTCCTGAGATAGCTGAGGAGTTGCAACGGGAGATTCCGCGATTTTACAGTAGGCTGAGAGTCAAGGCGGGCCTGACAGGCCTCGCGCAGGTGATTCAGGGATATCCGGATGGGGTGAGGGGTTATCGGCGAAAGGTGGCTCTCGATCTCCTGTACATTAAAAAGCGAAGTTTACTAATGGATGGTTGGATAGCGTTTCGGACCATAGCTGTTGTCTTAAGTGGTAGTGGAGCACGATAGTTGCGGCACTCAGTCGTGTGGTGGGGGTCGCAGGAGTCTGCCGCTCCGTTGGGAAGCAGTTGTTAGGCGCGCGCCGCAACGGCTCGAGCCGGTAGCATAGAGTATATCGCGCCAGCCCGACGTGCTCGTGACAATCGAAGAGGTGTGATTCA
>JAFMIS010000060.1 GCA_017853915.1 bacterium | reverse complement strand
CAACACTGGTACCACAAAAAGGGTAAAGACGGTACCGACTACCATACCGGTTACGAGCGTTATGCCGATACTGTTCCTTGCTCCCGCACCAGCGCCCGAAGCTATGACAAGGGGAAAGTGTCCTACAACCGTAGCGGCGGTCGTCATCAATATCGGACGTAGCCGTGTTTGGGAGGCCTGAACTACCGCCTCCAGCTTTGTGAGCCCCGACATCTGAAGGCGGTTGGCAAATTCAACGATCAGGATTCCATTCTTCGCCACAAGCCCTACCAGGGTCACAAGTCCCACCTGAGAGTAGATATTGAGTGAGGTGCTCCCCAGAAAAACAAACAGTAGCGCCCCAGCCAGAGCCAACGGCACCGAACCAGCTAAAACAATGAATGGATCAACAAAGCTCTCAAATTGCGCCGCCAACACCAAAAATATCACGAGCAAGGCGAGAATGAGCGTACTTGTCATGCTATGTGTCTCGCGCCGCAGCTGACGAGACTCTCCCGCGTAATCAACGATATAGCTTGCCGGAAGTATCTCTTTAGCTTTCTTCTCCAATACCGATAGCCCCTCATTAATGCTCACTCCGGGCACAACAGCCCCCTGAATTTTCGCTGAGTTTAGCTGCTGAAAGCGGTTTAATTGGCGAGGCTGAACCGAATCAACGAGCGAAGCCACGGTGGCAAGAGGGATTAATTTACTATCCGGGCCCCGCACGTGGAGCGCAAGGAGCTGTTCAGGGTTAAGCCGATCAGAGCGCTTTATCTGCGGAATAACCTTGTAGCTTCGCCCCTGAATAGAGAATCGATTAACGTAGTTTCCACCCACAAAAATGGAGAGGTCTTCTCCCACGTCACCTAATGAGATTCCCATCGAATTGACTTTATCACGGTCAATAACAATCTCGCTCTGCGGAAGATCGAACTTAAGGTCGGTATCAGCGAACATGAATTTTCCGCTGGCGAAGGCCGCCCCGACCAACTGTTGCGCATACGATACGACCTCTTTTGGCTCCGCTGTTGAAGAGATAACAAACTCAACTGGAAAATCACTTCCTCCCGGAAGAGGCGCCGGTGATGTGACAATCACCCGGACACCGGGAATGCCCCCTACCTTTGCCCATACCTCTGGCTCGATCTCCGCTACCGTGCGCGATCGCTCCGTCCAGGGCTTAACGACAACACCAGAGAAGCCAAAGCCAGGATGCGTAAGTTGAAACGCGCCTTTGTACTCTGGCAGCGACGAATAGGCCTGAAATACCTGTGTCGTGGAGAGGCGCATCTGCTCGATCGTCGCCTGTGGTGGGCCCTGCACAATACCAAATAAGACTCCCTGATCTTCGCGCGGCGCCAATTCCTTGTTCGAAAACATGTAGAACGGGATAATTAATACCATCGTGACGACCGAAAACGTCACCACCGCGGCCCGATACTCAAGCACTCGCTTGAGGAGCGCGGCATAGCGCTCCTTTAAGCGATCCAGTCTATCTTGAACTGCTTGTTGAAAAGCACTCTCTTCTTCCCTTTTTTTAACAAGCTTCGAGGCCATCATGGGAGAGAGTGTAAGCGCGACAATTCCTGAGATCAGTACCGCCCCTGAGAGTGTAAAGGCGAACTCCTTAAACAACGCTCCTGTGAGGCCGCCCTGGATCCCGATCGGAGCGTACACGGCGGCGAGGGTAATCGTCATCGCGATCGTAGGGCCAATCAGCTCACGAGCTCCCTTGATCGCGGCGGGTATAGGCTCCATCCCCTCCTGCACATGGCGCTCCACGTTTTCGAGCATCACAATCGCATCGTCAACCACAAGGCCCACTGCCAAAACGATCGCCAGCAACGTCAGAAGGTTAATCGTAAATCCACACACCAACATCACGATTGTGGCGCCAATAAGCGACAAGGGAATCGCTACCACGGGGACAAGCACCGAGCGCAGCGAGCCAATGAAGAGAAAGATAATCAGGATAACGATGGCGATCGTCTCAGAGAGGGTCGTCATTACCTCGTGGATCGCGTCGTTTATATACTTTGTGGCGTCATACGGTACGGTGAGTGTCACGCCACTCGGGAGATTTTTGCTAATCTCCGGCAACACTTCTCGTACTCGCCGAATCACATCGAGCGAATTGGCGTTAGGAAGAACCCAGACTCCCATGAAGGTAGCCGCGGCTCCGTTAAATCGAACATCCTCATCGTAATTTTCGGCGCCAAGCACCACATCGGCGATATCCTTAAGTCTGATAACGGTGCCCTTTCGTTCACGCACAACAAGATTCTTAAACTCATCATCGCTCTTGAGATCAGTGTTCGCCACGAGACTAATCGACTCAAGCGCCCCCTTAGTATTTCCCACGGCTGAGAGGAAGTTGTTTTTGGCGAGCGCGTGGCGGGCCTCGGCCGCGCTGATACCCAGGGCCGCCATGCGATCAGGTTTGAGCCAGATCCGCATAGCGAATGTACGAGCTCCGAGAATATCAGCCCTCTGTACCCCGGCAACTGCCGATATCTGCGGTTGTACGACTCGATTGAGATACTCAGTCAATTGGTTGGGCTCAAGCTCGGTCGATGAGAATCCAAGGTAGAGCGATGCGAATCGATTGTCGCTGCTTTCGACGTTGATCACGGGAGCCTCGGCCTCAGGCGGAAGCTCACTTCGCACCTGCGCTACCTTGGCTTGAATCTGTGTGAGCGCCGCGTTGACATCAAAATTGAGCCTCAAGTGAGCTGTTATCTCACTTATCCCTTGGCGGCTTGTCGACTCAAGGTAGTCGATTCCATCGGCGCTCGCTATGACACGCTCAAGGGGAGTTGATATGTATCCTCGCACAAGATCAGCTGGGGCCCCGATGTACGATGTTTTTACTGTGACAACAGAGCTATCGCTCTTTGGGTATTGGCGCACATTAAGGCTATGAATCGCCTGATACCCCGCGATCAAGATTAAAACATTGACGCAGATCGCAAGGACCGGTCTCTTAATAAAGATATCGGTAAACTTCATACCTGGGCCTACGAATCCTTTACGGTGGGTTTATCTGAAGCCGGTACAGATTGCTCAGTTTGTATAGCGACAACAGCTCCTGGGCGTAGCTTAAATCCCCCAGAAGTCACCACTTCATCTCCATCAGAGAGTCCGCGCAGCACGGAGACGAAATCTCCCCTTCGAGTTCCAAGTTGTACGATCTGTTGGCGCACCGTTGTTTCCTGTTCGCCCGTTGCGGATGCTTTTCGCTCGACAACGTAGACCGAATTTCCATACGGCGCGTATTGGACGCTTGATACGGGCATAGTGACAATATCTTTTGCCTGCCCCACCTCGAGTTGCGCAGAGCCGAACATTCCCGGCAGAAGCTCCTCTTTATCGTTTGGAATCGTCGCTTGGACATCAACTGCACGGGTGATCTCGTTAATATTAGGATTTACAGCGCTGATTGCTCCCTCAAAGGTTCTACCTGGAAAGGCGTCGACCGTGATCACAACGCGCGCTTGCGAGTCGCGCATGAGGGGAGCAAGTTGCTGCGGAACGGTAAAATTAAAATGAATCGGCTCGACCGAGTATAATGGCACAAGTGGAGTTCCTGCCGTCACGTATTGACCAAGATTGACCGCGCGAATACCGGCGCGACCTGAAAATGGAGCGAGGATGGTTTTACGCTCAATTACTCCTCGGATTGATTGCACATCAGCTTCCGCTTGTACCACCCGCGCTTCATAATCTTCGAGCGTCGCGGCTGACATCGCGCTCTGACTCTTGAGCGCTTTCGCGCGCGCTAAGTTTTGTTTGGCCAACTCAAGTCGCGCGATTGCGCCCTTGAGGTTTCCCTCCTCAACGGAGCGATCAAGTTCAATTAAAACCTGCCCCTCACGTACCTTGGAGCCAGACTCAAACCCGACTCGCACAACATTTCCAGATTCCTGCGTACTGAGCGTAGCTCCTTTGACTGCCGCAAAGGAGCCAACTGTTTGAAAGAGATCGCGCCACGAACTGCGCGATACACGGGCGGTAGTGACCGCGGCTGGAGGTGGCGCAAAGCTCGCGTGCTCAGCTATCGCGATCCGAATCTGAATAAACTTTATGATCCCCAGTACGACTATGAAGAGAAGCATCACTGCCGCGGTATAGGTTATCTGCTTCTTAACAGGTGCTGTCATAGGCGCTTCCTTAATCGGATTATGGGTACGGCTATCGTATGGCGTAGGGCTTAAAAAGTATATGCACAGTCGTTGTATATACTTGAAACAAATGAAGATTCCTTTATGCAGTATACCTACAAGCCATGTTTTGACCATAGTAGCCGGGCCTTTCTGATTGATCATCGCATCTTATTCTAGTATAGAAATATACTAGAACAGCTCTCAAAGTAGGTTCGTAGCGAAGTTGGCAAAACAAGGGACGAGACGAGCGAAAAAACCGAGGGCGTATCTTCTTCAGATACACCAAGGATTTTCTCGCGAAATGTGACGAAGTCGCAGCCCTCATATCATCAACCGTAGCAGAAGATACTTTTGAGACCAGTTCAAGAATACTGGGGGTGATTGGCATGTCAGCGCAAAGAGAGGGTCGTACACGGTGTGGCGCTCAGATTATAGACGACCTCTCCACGCAGGGGCTCGTGTGGGCCGGATCAGGACGACCCAGCGTAGCTACTTTTGACGATCGTGCGCGACAAGGCGACGCGATACCGTTGGGCATCCCTGAGATTGATCAAGCTCTTCCAGGCGGAGGTCTACAACGTGGCTCTATCCATGAGTTCTTTTACAACGATCCGTTGCAACCATGCGCTTTTCCAACTTCCCTCACCTCAGCTATCGCTCACAGTGCTCACGAGCTGATAGCAAATCAACAGAGCTGGAACGAAGCTGTGCACCCACGTAGTACGTTATGGATCGGGAAACGATCGTGGCCGACACCATACACCCTTGTTCAAGCAGCTAAGGATCATGGAAGCGCCACATCACCTCTCCTTCATTCAGCTCTGTTTATCGATACCATCAACGATCGCATGACCCTCTGGGCGCTTGAAACCGCGCTGCGATCACCAGCGGTACATGTAGTTATCGCTGACTGTCCTCGGCTCTCGTTAACAGCGACAAAGAAGCTACTACTCGCCGCGCGACAAAACGGAGCGACAGCACTCCTTATACGAAATAGCAAAGACAGCGCCTTTCCTAGCTGCGCTCATACGCGCTGGGCTCTCTCCCCCACCCCCTCCTCATATGACACACCGCTCTGGGAGTTGTCGCTCCTTAAGATACGAGGAGCGGCTCTGCAATCTTCATCGTGGCTTATAGGTATTAATGAACATGAATCGAGTCTATCTCTGCGCCTTTTTCCCCGAGTGGTCGATCGATGTCACGAAGCGGAAACTACGCAGCAAGAATACGGAACATGACCCTCACGCCGTGCTACTCACGAGTGTCGAGTCCCAGCAGGTACTCGTCACACGCTACTGTCGCGAAGCGTTTCGAGCAGGTGTGCGTCCGATGATGTCTCTTCCCCTCGCGCAGGCGCTCGTACCTGACGCGCACACTGAACCCTTTGATCCGATCAGGGATTATAACGCGCTTTACGCCCTCGCGGTGTGGTGTCTACGCTTCTCGCCCCTTGTCGGCATTGATCATGAGCTCTCTCTTGCGCACAAACGCGATGAGCTACGAACCCTCTCGTCTTTACACTATGGAATTACGATCGATCTTACCGGAACTGAGAAGCTTCATGGGGATATCGATCTCTTGTGTCAACGTGTGGACGCTCTATTTCAACACCGCGCCAGAATCTCCGCCGCTCCGACTATTGGGGGAGCGTGGGCGCTTTCACGCTTTGGACCCCATACACCATGTGTCGCGCGATCTATCCCGGCTCTTACCGAGGCCCTCACTCACCTTCCAATTCGCTCACTACGAGTTGATCGACTCTGTCTCGAACGCTTAGCCGATGTTGGAGTGTATACTGTCGGAGAATTACTCTCGCTCCCGCGACACACCTTAGGACAGAGGTTCGGCAAGCCCTTAGTATACAGGCTTCATCAGGCGCTGGGCTCACTTGAGGAGCGGCTCAACGGGGTCGAGGAACGCGCGCGCTATGAAAGACACAGGATCTTTGAGCCGCCTTTGACCAATCGTCGCGCCATTACTATCGCTATTGAATCTCTATTTCACGATCTCTTGCGGCACCTTCGCGCCGAGCATATTTCAGCGGGCTTATTCTCCCTTGTTATTTGCGATACCGCTTCTCAGCGTGTTCGCAAAGAGTTCCCCCTCTCTTCGGCGACCAATGATACGAAGCACCTTCTTTCAATTATCCAGCCAATTATCGACTCGATGCGATTCTGCGGTGAGGCTCGCGAGATTATCCTGCGCGCTAACGACACCACACGCTCTATCAAAGAGCAAAAAAGCTTTACCCCTCAGACGCTCGACGCACGTGATGTCGCGCGCTCGTACCGCGAACTTCTCAATACGTTTGGTATACGAATCGGAAAGGATCGCGTGTCACTTGCGCGCCTTAACGATTCATACATCCCCGAGCGCTCATTTTCGTACCAATCAGCAATTGGAGTCTCGCGTGATACTCATGACGTTGTAATGGAATCTCCCGCTCCCTACTCTCCACGCGAGAGGCCCCCCTCGCTCTTCTCTACACCTGAGCCTATCACAACGATCGCTATGTTGCCTGACAAGCCACCTTCGTGCATTCAGTGGCGCGACACACGACTCCCAATCATTTCAGGACATGGACCTGAACGGATCGCGCCTGAGTGGTGGAGGGGCGACGTACGGCAAGAACTCTTCTCAACGCGCGACTACTTCACCATTCAGGATCATACTGGTCGCTGGCTGTGGGTCTTTCGAGATCAACGCACTCACGAATGGTTTGTTCACGGTTCGTGGACGTAATGGTGACGTATGTCCACGCTGCCTTCCTATTCTGAACTGCAAACCACTACAAACTTCTCTTTTCTTCGAGGAGCAAGCCATCCACATGAGTATATTTGGAGAGCGGCTGAATTAGGCTACGAAGCAATCGGCATAACTGATCATAATACGCTGGCTGGTGTGGTTCGGGCGCACACCGCCGCTCGAGACGCGGGGATAC
This sequence comes from bacterium, assembly GCA_017853915.1. GTDB lineage: Bacteria > Bdellovibrionota_C > UBA2361 > UBA2361 > OMII01 > OMII01. The sequence continues at coordinate 3,133 of JAFMIS010000060.1, read as the reverse complement.
AGGCTCTGATCGGGTGCCGACTCGATATTGACTTCCAGGGGCACGTTCAAACCTCTCTATCCGAGCGTGGATCGGAGTACCGGCAAACTTCGCTCTTGGTCTACCCAACCGATCGCGCCTCGTATGGCACGTTGTGCACACTTCTTACGAAACGGAAAAGTCTTGTTTCAAAAAACGATTGGTTTCTAAGCCTCCAGGACTTCCTAGAGGTTCAAAATCAATTCGTTACTATCCTTATCCCTCCATTTTTTCAAACACGCCTACACTCAGCGGCGGCCGAAAACTACCATGGAGCGCTCTTCTATGAGCTGTGTAGAATTGTGCGCGATAATTCAACAGACAGGCACCTCCTCTCGATTGCCCTCACTCGCAACTATACTCCATCGAACAAAACATCCTGCGCTATCGCTATCGATATCGCGCGCGCGCTCGGCATATCGCTCGTAGCGACGAATGACGTCTACTACCATCTTCCTGAACGAAAACCACTGCAGGACATCGTAACGTGTATCCGTGAGGGCTGTGCGCTGTCTCAAGCTGGGTTTCGACTCTTTCAAAACAGCGAGCGCCACCTCAAAACGCCACAAGAAATGCATCGCCTCTTTCGAGATATACCTCAAGCCATCTCCCGCATCAGCGAGATCGTAGCGATCGCTTCATCCTTTTCACTCTCTTCCCTCACCTATACCTATCCTGAGGAGATCTGCCCAGCAGATACAACTCCCGCGAGATATCTCGCTGAGCGTGTACACGCAGGCGCGCGGGAGCGGTATCCAGATGGCGTGCCCGAAAAGGTTCTGAGAGCGCTCGACGATGAACTAGGGCTGATTCGAGAGCTCGATTACGAGAAGTATTTTCTTACCTGCTACGACATCGTCGCCTTCGCGCGCGCTCGTGGAATTCTCTGCCAAGGGCGAGGCGCGGCCGCGAACTCAGCGGTGTGCTACTGCCTTGGAATTACCGCTGTCGATCCGCAACACATCGATCTGCTCTTTGCTCGCTTTATAAGCAAGGAGCGCCGTGAGCCGCCTGACATTGATATCGATTTTGAACATGAGAGACGCGAGGAGGTGATTCAATACATCTATACACGCTATGGACGCGATCGCGCGGCTTTAACAGCCGAGGTTGTCACATACCAGGCTCGGAGCGCAGTGCGCGAAGTTGGCAAGGTATTTGGGCTCTCGCTTGATAGTATTGATACACTCGCGAAGAGTGTTCATCGTTGGAGACACAGTGCTGTCACTGCCGACTCATTACGAGAGATGGGACTCAATCCTTTCGATACCACGGTCCAAAACACCCTCATCCTTGCCAGCGAATTAGTTGGGTTTCCACGCCACCTCTCGCAACATGTGGGTGGTTTTATCATCTCCCACACCCCCCTTCACGAGATAGTGCCAATTATTAACGCTGGCATGGAGTCCCGGACCATCATTGAGTGGGATAAGAATGATATCGAGGAGCTTGGAATGCTAAAGATAGACGTACTCGCCCTCGGCATGTTGACCTGCATTCGTAAGGCTCTTGCCCTCATTGCGGCCCGGCGAGGAGAAGCGTTCGAACTGCACCAGATTCCGAGCGAGGACCCCTCGGTGTACGACATGTTATGCGCCTCCGATAGTATCGGGGTGTTTCAGGTCGAGTCACGTGCCCAAATGTCGATGTTGCCAAGGCTTCGACCACGGTGTTTTTATGACCTCGTGATTGAAGTAGCTATCGTCCGCCCCGGACCGATTCAGGGCAATATGGTGCATCCATTTCTGCGACGACGAAATGGGCTTGAAAAGCCCTGGTTTCCCGATGAGCGCGTGGAGCGAATCCTCGGCAAAACTATGGGAGTGCCGATCTTTCAGGAACAGGCGATGAGGCTCGCGATCACATTAGCGAACTTCTCGCCAGGGGAAGCAGAGAAGCTCCGCAGAGCGATGGCGGCGTGGAAGTCACACAAAGGCGTTATTGAGACTTTCAAGGAAAAGATAACTAAGGGGATGCTCGCCAACGGGTACTCCTCGGAATTTGCCGAGACCTGCCTCAATCAGATTAAGGGCTTTAGCGAGTACGGATTTCCGGAGTCGCACGCGGCGTCGTTCGCGCTCCTTGTCTATGCATCGGCGTGGATTAAACGTCACTATCCGGCCGAATTCGCCTGCGCACTCCTCAATAGCCAACCGATGGGTTTCTACGCTCCCGCGCAGATCATACGAGACGCTCAGAAGCATGGAGTGTCAGTGCTTCCAATAGATGTAAATAAAAGCGCGTGGGACTGTTCAGTCGAGTATGGAAATAGTGATTCCCAGCCTCATCTCCGTCTTGGCCTACGCCTCGTGCGAGGACTTAGACGAAGCCACGCTGAAGCGCTCCATCAATCAGTTGCGGAGCAGGGAGAGTTCTCATCGATGCGCGATATTCAGGGGCGAGACATCAACGTGTCCCAGGTAACACTTACTACCCTGGCGCGCGCTGACGCTTTTACCTCTCTTGAATCAGGACGGAGACCAGCGCACTGGAGCATTCAAGCGCTTCCACCTGAAACGGGGGCTCTCGATTCACTCTTATCAGAGCGTGATGGCGGCACACGCGTCTCACTCCCCCCAATGTCACTACAACGTGACATGTTTTCAGACTACGCTATGACTGGGGTATCGCTCAGAGCCCATCCGCTCCAATTTCTACGAACTGAGCTCTCACAACGCCGAGTCTCTACAGCAGACTCGCTCTCGGCGCGACACGGTGTTCCCATCTCAAGCCGCGTATCCGCCGCTGGTATCGCCATCACACGTCAGCGACCAGGAACAGCAAAAGGGGTTGTTTTTATAACGATAGAGGATGAGACGGGTTCCCTAAACCTAGTGATTAGGCCCGCTCTCTTTGAGGCACATCACCGAGTAGTGATGCTGAGTCGCGTTCTTTTAGCGCACGGAAAACTCGAACGGATCGGAGAGATAGTCTACATCGATGTCACCAGACTTGAGTGTCTCGATCACAGGATAGGTCTTCATGTGATTGAGGGGATTCCTCCTGGAGCGGCTTCTATCTCGGGTCGAGGATAGCACGGTGGCTCACCATGCCTAACCCGCATTTTTTACGAAGCTCGCTGCGCTCGCCGTGACAAATGCGCGGAAATAGGCCA
>JAFMIS010000059.1 GCA_017853915.1 bacterium | reverse complement strand
CAGTACCATCGGAGAGCTCAATGAACGAAACTCGTTTGGACTGCCGATGAGTCTTTATCCAGCCTCCAATCTCGTGCTGTCCTAGAGCAACTTTATCCTCGCTAATATCCCGAATTGTCACCAGTTTTGTCATGTCCGCACTCCCTCCTCACGCTATACCACCCTTTTGGGCAAAGCTGCCAGCCCGCGCTCGAGCCCTATGCATTGATCTATGCATTGATCACTGGACACCTTGATCCCCCCATCCAAACCCGATACTCTCCCCCGACTGAAAACGATTCATATCGGGGTGTAGCTCAGCCCGGCTAGAGCACTAGTTTTGGGAACTAGGGGTCGGAGGTTCAAATCCTCTCACCCCGATTCTTTTCAGTATGTTAGGCCGTTTTCCGGCCCCTCCTCTCCTCCTACATTCCTTGATTTTGCCCTGACTGCGGTTCCGGAAGCCAAAATCCACATCTTAATAGGCACGTCCCCGGCGCAACATTCTGCTTGAAAACGCGACTATCACGGGGTGAGATACGGAGCTAAAAGGAATGACATCCATGAAACAAACCTTGCTTTCAGTAGTGGCTCTGGTGTGTGTCGCCGAGGTCGGAGTTCACATCGTTCGACACTTCCGCCATGCTCCTCCAGCCACAGCCTCCAACGCGCAGGCTACTTCGGAGATTGCTCCCTCCAGCAGCAATAAGAAACTCTCTCAGAAAAGCGCTACACGTGACGCGGCAACTCAGACGCTCTCCCCAGATCGAGCCTCGATTGATCGCTCCGCGTTACTGAGCTCTCTTGAGAAAGAACCGGCGGCACCTCAAGCCAAAACTGACTCCACCAATGCAGGCCCTCAGGATCCAACCGCTGACATAGCTTCGGCGCGCGATCCCTTCGTTCCATTTTCTTCGTTAAGCAAAAAACGTGATGTTGATACTGCGTCACCACTAACCTCGACTGAGCTTGCCGACATGCGCCTTGCTGCCGTGATCAAAGACTCCGCGGGAGACTTCGCCGCCTCAGTAGAAACAAAACAAGGCAAAAACTTTATCGTAAAACGGGGAGCCCACATCGGAACACGAGGCGGACAGGTTGTAGAGATCACCTCGTCGCGCGTCATCATATCGGAACTTACCCAGGATCAGATGGGCAAGAAATCAGTGCGGTTCCGTGAGCTTGCCATGCGAACCCCGCCTCCGACCGCGGGCCTGACACTTCGTTGATGCTGCGAGCACGAGGCGCTGCGTATTGAACAGCACGCCCTCTGTTAGATCTCCCGCTTCAGAATAAATCCGCGCTCAAGCCCCTTCTCGATTATAGATTGAACGAAATCCCACAGTGTTTCCGAGCCGTGGCCGATGTGAGCATTCCCGTGTAGGATCTGCTCGGCGGCTAGATTATATTCCAACCACGTACCGCCACCGTTGTGAAAATTCATGACGAACGCCATAAACCGATCCACAGCCGCCGCATAGCGTGCCTCGGGGGTTTCACGACTCTCGAATTCGCGCCACAGCGCCACATAGTACTCAGCCTGGTTGGATGGTAGCATTCCAAAGAGTCGTTGCGCCGCTTTATCCTCCAGCTCAGCTAGATTGGGACGGGCGGCCTTCTCATAGTGAAAGGTATCCCCGACATCGACCTCCACAACGTCGTGAATCGCCAACATCTGCACAACACGAAGAAGATCGACCTCCTCATTCGCGTGCTCATGGAGCAACATCGCGGTCAGAATAGCCTGCCAACTGTGCTCAGCGGAGTTCTCTCTTCGGTCAATCCCGATCGGCGAAACCCGGCGCAGGACACCCTTTAACTTATCAGCCTCCGCCACAAATTCTATCTGCTTCGCCAAGCGTTCAATTGGCTCCATACACCCTCTCGATATCGTGATTCTCAGTATCTATCACATATATCAGCCGAAGCTAAAGCTAATCACGGGATTCTACCTACGTGTGGGTAGTCCGATTTCGGGAGTGGACACCGGGAGGTCCATGCACGATATTCGCGAGGCGATCGAGCGAGCGATACGATATCGCCTCAGCGATCGCCTCTTCTGAGATACTATCGGCACCGGCAAGATCAGAAATGGTGCACGCGGTACGCACGATTCGAGTATAGCCACGAGCGCTAATCCCCATCTTTTTGATAGCCTCCCCTAGCAGACTTCGAGCCCCATCGGTAATAGCGATAAAACCACGCAACGCGCTATCGGAAACTTCACTATTAAGCATACCCTGTCGACGGATCTGACGCTCCTGACACTCGATAACACGATCCCGCACATCGCTCGAACGCCGCCGTACAACGGGCTCAGACCACACCAGATCATCGACTCTCACGGCTTCCAATTCAACGTGCAGATCGATCCGATCAAGGATCGGCTGAGATAGTTTCGCCAGGTAGTCCCGAACAGCGAAATGGGAGCATCGACACAAGCCAACGTGGGATCCAAGCCGGCCACACGGGCATGGGTTCATCGCGGCTATCAACTGGAATCGCGCTGGAAAATTAACTGATGCTCTCGCGCGAGCGACCTGGACCCAGCCGGTTTCCATCGGTGAACGAAGCGCCTCGACTGCGCTCCGACGAAACTCAGGGAACTCATCAAGAAAGAGCACTCCTCGATGAGCAAGGCTTACCTCGCCCGGTCGTGGGCCTGCCCCTCCTCCGATTAAACCGGCATCACTCACGACGTAGTGCGGAGTGCGAAAGGGTCGTACTCCCGCGAGCAATCCCTCCGTAGCCTGCCCAGCGATGCTGTGAATTCGCAGCACCTCCAGCAGATGCTCCGATGTGAGCGGCGGCAGGATACTAGCCAGCCGCTCAGCAAGCATGCTCTTACCGCATCCCGGCGGCCCAATCATAAGGAGGTTGTGTCCTCCCGCGGCAGCGATGGTAAGGGCCCGCTTGGCCGCGGACTGTCCCAAAACATCATCGAGACTCTTGAGATGGGGGCGCGCTTCAAATTTCCCGCGCTCCACAAGCGCTGGCGGCTCACGCCCCTGCAGCACTCGAATGGTTTGACTGAGTGTCTCTACAGCGATCACTTTAACACCCTCGACCATCGAGGCCTCAGAGCCGTTGCACCCCGGAACGATTACAGCCCGGAGTCCCCGGCGAGCTGTCGCAAGCGCGTGCGCCGCCGCGCCAACAATCGGCTTTACTTCGCCAAGAAGAGACAGCTCTCCACAAATCGCGATTTCGCGCAGGGCCTCTTGCGGTACTCCCCCTAGCGCCGCTGCGATAGCGACAGCGATCGGGAGATCAAATACGGAGCTATCCTTGCGAACTTCGGCCGGAGCAAGATTAACGAGGATCTGGCCAGGGGGATCGAAACCTGCCCCTTGAAGGGCAGCCAGTATGCGATCTCGAGACTCTCGAACGGCAGCACCACCCAAACCCAAAATGGTAAAACGCTGCTCACCGTCTCTCAGACGTACTTCAACTTCAACGGGAACGGCATCGAGCGCTACGATGCAACTTGTCTGAGAGGAAGCGAACATAGAGAGGTATTCGTTAGGCCCTCTAAAAAGTTGTGCCCTCGTAGCCCTACATCTCGGCGTTCGGTACGGTATGTGCTTAGGTTATGAGCGACTGTCGTTTTCTTACCAAGAACGCCCTGTATTCAGTATGTTATGCGGGGCTCTGGGGCAATTTTTTCCTCGATCAGCATGACTGAAGATCAAAGCAATCCAGATGTGGCAACCCTGACCTGGCAACGGGTGCCAGCGGAGGAACGCAAGGCTGTGGTAGCGCTGGCTCAAGCCCAGGCTTTAGGATCATGCCTGACTCTCCTGGCGCTCGGCGCAACAGCAGCCTGGGCTCTCAAGATGCCAACCCTCTTATTGGCCACGGGAGTCATAACGCCGGTCGTTTTTCAGGCCATCTTTACTCGAGCATGGACGAGAGCAAAACCACGAGCTATCGCCGAATATCTGGCTGCAGAGCATACAGCTCGACACTTCGCGAAAATCCTTCAAGCGCCCCACACCGGCGTAAACTTTCTATTTCGAGCTACAGCGGAGCAAGCACGAGAGCGCTTGAATGACTCCGAGGAGTCCCAACCACATAAGCAGCCCACCTCAACAAAAATTCCAGTATGGGTCTCGCTCTTCCCCGAGAGCCTTCTGATGGTCACAGAGGGTAAAGATGGGGCAAAACTCGTGTTCGCCCATTCCACCGTCAATAAATTCCGCTCCTCGCTGCCTCGATCAGAAGACGAAAATACGGCACCTCCAGCACTTATCTTGGAAACAGAGGAACACGATGGGAACGGAGCTCAGTGGATCCTCTCAAGCCCCCATCCGCGGACCCTTGAAACCTGCCAAGAAAGGATTCTCATGTTCGCGGAACAGGCCCAGGCCCAGCGCTCCAAGCCGCGCCGAGGCCTTGAGCTGCGGTAACCTTAACCAGACAGCCCTCTCGCGCCTGGCAGGCATTAATTCCCTCTTTGCATCCAGATGCTTAGGGGGTACCGTATCAATTAGAACGCCTCCACATCCCTAGTGGTGTGAGAGTCGCGAAAAGCTCCAGTCAGTAGACAGAGAGATCTCACGGATTGAAATTAAATATGCTCATGCCCTGCACTACTCCAAAGAACATGAGATCCACTAGCCTGATGCTGGTAATGGGTCTAGCAACCGCCATCTCGATCTTGATCCCAACGACAACATCCGTGGCCGAGAACCCTCCGGGTAACTTTAGCGGTGGGCCGAAAACTATCGCTTCAAAAGAACGCGTGAGCATCCTTATTGATCGGGAAATAGAACAGACTAAGAGCTTTATAATTCTTAAGATATCTGTTCCAACAGACTCGAAAATTAACGCCTTTCTGCTATCAGATCCTCCACGACTGGTGATTGATTTTGACGGAGCTTCCGTTAAGAAAAGCGAGAATTTCGTGGCGCCAGCGAATGGAGTCATTAAGCAGGTCCGTTTAGGTGCCCATCCTGAGAAATTACGTGTGGTAGTTGATCTCATTCAATCGACTCCCCCCGAATACGAGTGGAAGGCTGGCAAACGTCAAGCGATCATCAAAATCCTCGAAAGCACTCATGCGGCTTCACCATCCCAACCCAGCAGCCCGCCAGTGGCAGCCACGCCCACGCTTGCCCCTGTCGCCACCACAGCCGTACCAGCTCAAGCTGCTCAAGCCACCCCAACGATGGCTCCAATCCCATCTCTAACGGCTACCCCAACCATCGTGGCAACCACGACCGCGACCTCGGCGCCAACCGAGACCTCCGGTCCAACGCTCTCTGACGTGGAGAAAGCTGCCCCATCAGGGGCATCTGCGGGCGCTACAAACGCAGGCGCTCCTCCTAAAGCGGCGCTGCCTGACTATCAAACTGGCGCTGACGATGTCGCGGTAGAGAATTCTCAGGACCTCGGAGATCTTGAGAGCTCGAAACAGGCAGGGCAACCTCAAAAAGTGGCCACCACGTTTAGCATAACGGGATACAAATTTGAGCGATTACCGGACAAGACCCCGGTGCTCAAAATCATCCTTAACAAACCGAAAGCTCAAGCCGAAATAAGCAAGGTCGACGAGGAAACCTATAAGATCATTCTCAGAGATTGTGGATTGGCGAACGAAGACCTCGAGCTACCCCAATTCCCGCCCCATGATTTCGTCGGTTTTGTCATGATTGTGGCTGAAACCGTCGGGAAAGATACCGAGATTAGCGTGAGCACCGAGGGGGATATGGCACTCACTACCTCCATGCACGATCAAGAGATCTGGGTTAAGAAACCATAAGATAGGGCGCGGCTCTCTCAGAGCCTTTCTATTTTGAGGGAGTCACCAACTACCTTGAGCAAGCTACCTTTGCCATTGATACTCGTTTCAAGCACCACCTCACGCTCCCACAAACGAGCGACGTGCCGCAGGGTGTGATCCGCGTACTCTAATTGAAGATCTCTTCCATCGTGATAATGCTTTAAGTAGAGGGTGCGATTGCGACCAAAGTCCGCGTCTTCGACCTTAATCACTGGGATTGAGCCCGTACCAACACTCTTGATTAATGTGTCTCGTACGTCCTTCCAACCCTCCTCATTTGAAACCTTAGTGACCACTCGCTCCTTACCGCGACGCTCGTGCTGAAAAAGATGCAGCTCATCCATTAGCTCGCGGGTCAGAAATCGCCGCAGAAAAGATTGATCTCGATCAGACTCGCGCACCTCAAAGATCTTTCTACGGCCAGGAGTATCGTTCTCATCGAGCGTTGATACATCTACCTTTGGAGAATCATCCGTCCATTCCCGTCCTGTATCCCCCTCGTTCCAGCGGCGCTCGATATCATGCCACATGACAAAACCGAGATGGTACGGGTTGAGGCCCCCAGGGTGAGGGCGGAGCACCTGATTGTGTCTCACAAGAAGCTCAAGGTGCATATCCTGCGGCAGCCTTAACTCATTCAGGATCTTATGGTGCCAGTAGCTTGCCCAGCCCTCATTCATGATCTTTGTTTCCATCTGAGGCATGAAATACTGGGTTTGCTGATCAACGATCTGAAGAATGTCGCGCTTCCACTCAGGCAGATAGGGATTATACCGCGCGATGAAGAGGAGCAGATCCTCTACCGGCTCCGCGGGCGTCTTGGTAAAATCAGGAGCGACGTACTCCGGCGTTGGATGGATGTCACGCCAGGGGTCAGCGCTGGGCTGCGCCCTCTCCCATGCCCTCTTCCGCAACTCCTCGTCTGACAGCTTTTGAATCGCGAGATTTCGAGAGCGTTGATAGGAGATAGCATGCGCGTGATCAACTACATCTTCTACTTCATCGATACCGATCGAGGGATCCTCATGGTAACTCGCCACGCGATTAGCCGCGTTCTTAAACATCTCTAACACATGCTTGGCGTCCGTACCCGAGGTAAATGTAAAGTTATTGGCGAAGAAATCGTTATGCCCATAGACATGCGAGATCGTCAGCACTTGCAAGAGGAGAGAGTTATCGCGCATCAGGTAAGCCAGGCAGGGATTTGAGTTGATTACCATCTCGTAGGGCAGCCCAGATACGCCGTAATCGTACATGGTTTTTTGACGCTCATAGGACTTCCCATACGACCAGTGAGGATAGTGGGATGGCATGCCCGTATAGGCCATATATCCCAGCATCTCGTTGTGATCGCACACCTCGAACTCCTGCGGGTAGCAATTAAGGCCGTACCGGGCTACAAGTTCCCGAATCTTATCGTCCCAACGCCCGAGTTCTTCAATGTTAAATGACATATCTTATGGCGCCGCCGCGGCCGCTCCCTCACTGTTTCCAAACACTTTTCCGTGAGCCGAGACCCCACTGCCTCTATCTTTCATCAGGAAGCTTCGGAAGCCCTCCCACAGATCTTCTTTTTTCTCGATCGTTATCATGTGAAAGTTCTGCGCCTGGATCTGCCCAAAAACCTCCAGCATGCTTCCACTATAGTACGCGCTACCAGAGGGTTTAATCTCTCCGTAACCAAAGAGATTACAGACCTTACACAACTCCTCCGCGGCCTGCAGAGCACGCTCATTATCAGAGTAGAAATTGTCCCCATCTGAGCAGTGAAACGCGTAAATATTCCACAGCGAGGGATGGTAGCGATCGTTGATGATGTCGAGCGCTTTGCGATAGCCAGAGGAGATATACGTACCGCCCGACTCTACCTTATGAAAGAAGTCAGTTTCCGGCACTTCTTTCGCTTCGGTATGATGCGCGATAAAAACTACTTCCACATTCGCGTACTTCTGGCGAACGAACTGATACAGCAGAAAGTAGAAGCTCCGCGCCAGATACTTCTTCACGGTCCCCATCGACCCTGATGTGTCCATGATACAGAACACAACAGCATTCGAGGCTTCCTTTGTCGTCGGCGCGATATGAAAGTAGCTCATGTCATCATCATGGAACGGAAAGCGCTGCTCCTCGCCCTCAACGTCGACACCACGACTGCCTTTGACCGACAATTTTCGACGGATTCGATTGCGAGCTGTAGCCCGCTTATCAAGACGAGGACGAATACCGGCTTTGCGATGCCCTTTGCGTTTCCTCGCATCCTCAGAGAGCACGCTCTTGAGAGCTTTGCGCTCCAATTCAGGCAACTCGAGATCATCGAACATAATCGCGATGAGCTCCTCAAGGGTAATGTCAGTCTCGAACGCGTCGACACCAGCTTGGCTTCCAGCCCCCTGGCCCTGACCTTGCCCATCCTGATTCCCCTGCTCGACCACATCGCCCGGCTTTTGATTGCCGTCACCCTGCGCGGCGCCAGGAGAGTTTTCCCCATAGATGAAGCGATATTCCTTTACCGAGCGAATCGGCACTTTGATAATTTTATCTTTGTCGCGCCCGATGATCGATTCCTCAGCGAGAATATCGCCGATATTGTCGCGAATTGAGTCCTTAATCTTCTGTCGATGCCGCATCCTATCTCGCGCGCTCCGGTCTGAGCGCTGTGAGGTTGGCGTGTAAGGTCGAAAGATCGTTGACATCAGCGGGTCATTTCCTCAAAGCAAGCATCTCATCCAACGCTCTTCACTTCATGGCTACGAGCGACCGTGGTCGCTAATCCTTCCACAAATTGTTCGCTGCGTACTTCAGGATAATATCAACACAACTCGCCGGGTATCCGTTGCGAATAAGCTGCTCAACCATGCGGCCGTATTTCTTGTGTTGCTCATCATCTCGAGTGCGGGCCTTGGTGATGATTCGAGAGACATCTCGAACACTCGCCATAAGCTTCTTTTCAATAGCCTCCTTGAGTGGCTCATAACTCTCGTAGCTCACCTTCTCGCCACGACGACCGGCCGACCAGAGGTACGCGATTACTTCCTGCCGGAAACCATCGCACGCGGTCCCGATGATCGCGATCTGCTCCTCGATTGACTTCATGAACCCCTCATCTGGCTCCAGAACCTCTCCGGTGCTCCTATCCTTAAATTTCTTCTTCGTCACGTACGACTCGGCGTGATCGAGATAGTTCTGAAATAGGGCCTCAGCCTGCTCCTGATACGAGTACACGAACGCTTTGGTGATCTCCTTCTCGAGCACCTCAAGGTACTCTTTGTGGAGCGTATCCTGAAGGAACTCAAGATAGCGCTTCTTCACGTCATCCGGGAAATCAGCCTCTTTCACCATGTGCACCAACGACTCGCGCACTGATATCGGGTGTATTGCGTTCAGCTCGATATTATCCGAGAGCGCGTTGTCGAGCGCTTTCATAATGAAGCGTGTCGATATTCCGGTCATTCCCTCGCTCTTCGCTTCCTCGCGCAGCTCAACCACATCGATGCGTTTTGTTTTGCCCTTCTCCACGACCTCTTCGCCGTTGTAGAGCTTTAATTTCGTCATAAGGTCACATTTATTGGTTGGATCAAGCCGCGACAGGATCGCGAACATCGAGGCGATCTCTATCGTATGCGGGGCGATATCCGCCGTGAACTGCGATTGACGAATGATCTTTTTGTAGATCTTAACCTCCTCCGAGAGTCGCAGATTGTACGGCACTTTAACTGTTACGATACGGTCAAGGATCGCCTCATTCGTGTGGTCACTCTTGAATTTTTTCCACTCCGCTTCGTTAGAATGGGCCACGATACATGTATCTACATAGATCATACCGTGGCGACCGGGCGCTGGGATTGACTTCTCCTGCGTCGCGGTAATCATCGCGTGGAGATATTCAGTCTCATTCTTGAAGACCTCGATAAACTCAACCATTCCTCGATTACCGACGTTGAGCGCTCCCGTGAGATCGAGCACTCGCGGATCTCCCTCCGAGTAAAGATCAAGCTTCGAGATATCCTCTCCACCTATCAGAACACTCGTGTCCTGATTATTTGGATCTACCGGTGGCACCACGCCTACTCCACGTTTGGCGCGGATGCTGAAATCGTACGTCTTAACGGGAACATCCTCCCACTTACCCTGGTACTCCTCCTTGAGGCGGTACCGACATACAGGACAGAGGTCTCCCTCAATCTCTATTCCAAGCATCTTGGAAAATTCTTTGCGGAGATGTCGAGGAACCAGGTGGAGAGGCTCCTCAAACATCGGGCAATTCTCAACAGCGTAGAAGGGCGGAAGGTGCTCGAGCCCCTTTTTCAAGCGCTCAACGAGAGAGCTTTTTCCCGAACCTACAGGTCCCACGAGATACAACACCTGCCGACTCTCCTCACCTTTGAGGGACGCGGAGTGGAAGTATCGCACGATCTGGTTGATCGTTTTCTCCATGCCGAAAAACTCATCAGCGAAGAAGTTGAAAACTTT
>JAFMIS010000058.1 GCA_017853915.1 bacterium | reverse complement strand
TCCTCTCGAAAAAATTTTTTAGGGTGACTCCCTTAAACTGCCCGATAGCTGCCCGAGCTAGTTTCTGCAACTCCGCGTCCGAAACGGCCTTCGGGGACACGAAGAACGCGTTCTTGGCAGCAGAGCGCCACACAATACATGATGGGTCTCGTGTCTCGGCGTATCGATCGAGGTCGATCCAGAGGGCAGAGCGATTATCAGCATCCAGGAGGGTAAAAGGCCTTTTTACATTGTAGGATGAAGCCTCCAGGTCATATTGCGGCTCCTCAACGAGGTACACCGTCCCAGTCCGCGCGGTTGTATGCAGTTTTCCACCCTCGTAGGACTCAAAGGTTGTAGAGTCTATGTCGCAGTTGTCACGAATCCACTCGGCAACCCGAATCGTCAAGAGGACATCCTCACGAGACTCGTGTGCCTGCGCTCCAGTTAACAACCCAAGGGCGCGACCCACTGTTTGGAGAGAAAGAGAGAGCCGCTTCTCCGCTCCTCGCTCCTTAGTGACGAGTTCACGAAACGGGGCAGATAACAGATACGCTCTCTGAACAACGTGTAAAAGATCGCGAGGGATAATCTTTCTATCAAAATAGGGATTGATGCCGTTCCGGATCAGACTAGTTCTAAGATAGCCCAAATCAAAGCGTGAGGAGTTGTAGCCCATGAGGGTCACGGCTCCCTGAGCATGCTGTGTGCAGGATTGTATGAACGTCGCGATGGTTTGCATCGCTTCCAATTCGGTATGCTCAGCCTTCGCTTGGTGCTCAACAACATTAGTTCGATTAGCCAGAATTGCGCCACAATCCGGGATCTGAAGACGTGAGATTCGTATCAGCCCTGAGCATTCGTCCACCGTTCTAAGCTGAGAATCAACAAAAATAAAGGAGTAATTCAGAATCTGACCGATCGGATTCTTATCTGAGGTCTCAAGATCGTAAAAGATGGCGTACATGCGCAGTAGGCTACACCCCATCTACGGAGGAATCGAGACTAAAACAAAAAGTTCCTGGCCTACGAGATGAGAGCGAGCAGCTCCTTGATTATCATTTGCTGTTCAAGGGTATGGCGCTTCCCTGACCCGGTGGCCGTCGCGGCAGCTGCGGGGCGCCCAACATAGCGCGGGTCGATGCCGAGGGTCTCGCGAATCAACGGAGCCACATAGCTCCAAGCCCCTTGGTTTTGAGGCTCCTCCTGAACCCAGATCACTGAAGATGCCTTGGTACGTTCGCGCAATCCTGCCAGCAGCTTAGCTGGAAAAGGATAGAGTTCCTCGAGACGCGCGACGACAACCCTCGAGGAAGGGAACTCCTTCAAGGCGGTCTGAACGTCGTAGTAGACCTTTCCCGACAACAGCACGAGAGTATCAGCGCTCCCAGACCCAGTGGCGCCATCTTCAATAACGGGCTGGAAATCGTTATCGGTAAAATCCGCAATTCTGCTCATAGCCGCCGGAAGGCGCAGTAAACTCTTCGGAGTCATCACCACCAATGGTCGTTTGATCTCCTGTAAGCCTTGCCGCCTCAAGAGATGGAAATGCTGAGCGGCGGTGGTTGGATAACACACCGACATGTTTCCCTCAGCACACAGCTGCAGGTATCGCTCTAGTCGGGCGCTTGAGTGTTCAGGCCCCTGCCCCTCGAACCCATGAGGAAGTAAGAGAGTTACCCCTGACAGCTGCCCCCACTTAGTCTCTGAACTAGCAACGAATTGATCGATAATTACCTGGGCGCCATTCGCGAAATCCCCGAACTGAGCTTCCCAGACAACAAGAGCCGAACGAGCGGTCGCCGAGTATCCAAACTCAAAGCCCAGCACTGAGGCCTCCGATAGGGTGCTGTTGTAGACCTCAAAACGCCCCGCCCTGTCGGTGCGTTCCCCCAACCTCTCGAGTGGGCTCCACACACCGGTCTTTTCAAAATCATCCAGAACAAGATGCCGATGACTAAAGGTGCCGCGCCTACAGTCCTGACCACTCAGCCGCGCAGAGACTCCGTCTAAAACTAACGATCCGAAGGCGAGCGCTTCAGCAACTCCCCACTCGATCGCCTCGCCCGCATGAACGGTCTCGGCTCTCTTCTCAATAATCTTTGCGAGCTTGGGGTGCGGTACAAAACCCTCAGGGTACGCCACCAATTCGTCAGCGATCTGCTTCAAGACATCAGATGACACGCGCGTTGCGCCCCCAGAGCTGACAAGCTTCCCGTATAGCGGACACGCCGGCCCTTCTGCGCCAGGGCGCACACGACTCTGCGCGCTTGAGAAGATCTCCCGGAACTGGCTTTCAGATTCTTGCACGAATACGTCATCCACAGTGCCTCGAGCCTTCAGGACATTGGCGTATTGCTGCCAAATGGGGATCTTGCCCTTCACCTCGCTGTAGGTCAGCGGCTGCGTAAAAGTGGGATCATCACCTTCGTTATGCCCGTGTTTCCTGTGCCCGATCAGGTCGATAAACACGTCCTTACCGAACTCGTTTCGGTAATCAACCGCAAGTCGGGCTACCCAGCACGCTGCCTCTGGATCCTCGGCGTTAACATGGAATACGGGGATGTCGAGTCCTTTGGCGAGATCAGTGCAGTAGCGGGTTGAGCGCGACTCATCCGGAGTCGTCGTAAAACCGATCTGATTATTGATTACGATGTGCAGGGTTCCGCCTGTCGTGTATCCCTCGACATTCGAGAAGTTGAGTGTCTCAAAAACAATGCCTTGCCCCGCCACCGCGGCGTCTCCATGCATTGCAACCGCGAGCACCCGGCGTCTGTCACGCCCTGGTACGGCGTCCTGCTTGGCCCTCACTATACCCTCTATAACCGGGTTCACGAATTCCAGGTGAGAGGGGTTCGGCGCCAATGCCATGCGCACCCGAGAGCCCTCGCTTGAGTACGTGCTCTCATACCCGAGATGATATTTGACATCCCCGGCGCCGACCACAGTCGCAAGCGTCTTGTCCTCGAACTCGGAGAAGAGGATTTCAAGCGGCTTGCCAAGCGTGTTAACAAGAACGTTCAGTCGTCCCCGATGGGCCATTCCAAAGATGACCTCAGCCACGCCCGTGCGAGCGCAACGCTCAAGCACATCGTTAAGCAGCGGCATGAGGGTGTCGTTTCCTTCAAGCGAAAAGCGCTTCGCGCCTACGTATTTTCTATGAAGCTCGGCCTCAAGAAGATCCCCATAGAGGAGATGCTTAAAGATCTCTCGCTGCTTGTCCGCTGAGGGAACCCCTTCCGCGGCTATTCGGCCCTCGATTCGCCCCTGCAGCCACTCTCGCTCCTCACCTGACGTGATGTGAGAGAACTCGAAGCCAATAGTCCCGCAATATACATTTCGAACGAGGCGAAAAAGCTCATTCAGCGACTGAACAGGAACGCCCGCGAATGTGAAGTTCTCCAAGGCCTGCCCAGTGTGAGAATACGAGGCGCTGTTGAGATCGTGACAGGCGCGATGAGAGACTCCTCCAACAGCCAGTGGACTAAGATTGGCTTGCAGGTGTCCGTAACGCCGAAAAGCCTCGACGATTCTCTCAGCGGTGGCGTTCGCGTTCTCCCCAGCCGCCGCGGTGGTGACGCTCTGCTGCGCATGAATCTGCCCGTTGCCCACCTCCTTGGCGTATTCGGATTGATCAAAAAAGTCAGCCCAAGCGGAGTCAACGAGGGAGCGATCTGTTTGATACAACTGATACAGCTCCGCTAGGTACGCTGCGTTTGAGGCGAGAACTGATATTGAATCGTTGGACATAAAACCGAGTGATTATCAAAAAGCTTTTTCAAGCTACCAGACTAGCAGATGTACACGTACCCCTAAAGGCTCTTGAGAAGGACGGTCGGAGGGTACAAGCGAAGGCTTGAGCACAATCCTCTGGTGTTACGCGCCGCGCCTAAATGCCTGCAACAACATGACAAAATGCTCGGGAGGGCTACTACTCAGACGACTGTGCCAAGCTTGCTACCAATACCCCGTTAAGGTGGCCAGCTTGAGAAAGGGCCCCAGGCGCTGAGGCGCGGATGGCACTGCGGACCTGAGCGGCAAGCTCCTCAGCGCTCTCCCTGCCTGTCATAGAATTAGAAACATCAAGCAGGGCCAACCCTGTGGCGCGCACCAGGTCCAAATTAACCTTCACAAAATCCCGAGTTCGCTCGATCGCCTTGATGTTTGTCTCAAGCAGCGACTTTACGTCTCGCAGCTTGCTTCTCGCGCGCGAGAAAAAGCCGGATCGGTCATCCGAGGGTTCATCCTCATCAAAGATAGCGGCTTGCAGCTGACGTCGGATATCCTCCACAGGGAGTGGAGATCCATCCGAGATCACGTTTCCATTAGAATCAGTGATCGCCTTGCCAGGAGAGGCTATCTTCTTAAGCATAGTCGCCAACTCGCCGATCTTCTCCTTATCGAGCCCAGCGCTGACGAGCGTCCTCTCAAGCTCTGTTACATCGAGGGGATTTATATCGCTAGCGTCGGCTTTCTTCACAATCGCGTCAAAACTACGCGTGAGCATATCAAGCCTACTACGATACTCCTTCGATGAAGAGGCGGAGAGGTTGCCTTTGTTGGCGCGGTCAACCAGTCGCTCAATCCCGTTAACGATAGAGAGAAGCTTCTGGTTCAAATCGAGTGACACATTGATTACTGAAATGCCTCGATTAAGGAGTTGGACTCCCATCGAAAATGACTTCGCTCCAACACGCAACGATGTATAGAGAGCCTGCCCATCAGCCGCACTACTGCCCGAGCTCGTCGCTGGCGACGTGGACTTCTGGCCTGAAGCTTTTACAAGCTTCTGGACAAACCCGGTGTTTATCACTTGGTCGAGACTAGTGAGGCTCATGGTATTTAGCAAAATAGCGCTTCTACTAACTAAGATGAGGGCAACGCCGGCTGGTTGCTACTAACCTCGATCCCACTCAAAAAACCAATCCCGTAGCCCCCTAGTGCCCTGAATGCCGACTTTATGCCCTACCTCCTCCTCGACATAATTGACTGGAATTCCGAGAGATCTTATCGCCGTTATGGAATTACGGGTCCTATCAACTGAAATAATCTCGTCTTTGGTCCCGTGGGCGACAAAAACGCTCTGGGGCATCGAGGAACTAACCATGTCCTCCTTCGGGAGTAGAGCAAAACCGGCCAGGATGGCTAAACCATTAAACTGGATCAAACCTGACAAGCCAGCGGCGGAGACCAGCACGGCCCCCTGCGAGAATCCGCAACCCAAAATTATTCGTGGCTGCAGAGAGAAACGTACCCGAAATCGCTCCAGGGCATGTTCGAGTCTTCGGCAGGCTTCCATGATCGCGGCACGCGACGACCCCTCTTGAGTCATATGCCACCAGCTCCATCCCCCAAGGTCATCTGGCAAAAAGGCCTGAAAACTCACAATAGACCACGAGGGTGGTACGCATCGCTCGAAGGTCCACATGACGTTCCGATCGCCTGCGCGCCCGTGAACAAATACAACAAGGGGAGCCGCTTGATCTTCCGAGAGACGATAATTGAAGGCCAGTCCGACATCATCTACTTCCACTGAGTTGGCATCGCGCTTCATACCGGGAACAGTAACGCGCTTGAGAGGGTAACGCTAGTGTGGCCTTAAGCAGCAAGCCTCAATGTACCGCGGCGAGCGGTCCGAAAGCACGGCGAGATCTCAGTCGACTCTAGCGGGGTCGCTCTGTGCTCTTATACGTTCTTGATCTCTTCCGAGGAACCGGTCGCTCCGGCGTCGTGTGATACGCCTAGCTCGGGGGAATCGGAGTCCACGATCTGTGTCTCCTGCGTCCTCCTCTTCGGCCCCTCTTCCAATCCCACTAATATCAAGATGTGGTGCGGATTGATCTGCAAATAGGAGCAGATCGCTTGAAATGAAAATATGTAATCGTCCTCCCGACTGAGGAAGTAATCCTTCGCCCGTCGAGAATTCTCATCATTCCGATTCATGTCGGCGATGGCGTTAAGCAAGATTGCCCTCAGTAGGCTCTTCTCAGGCACCGGAAGGTCACCGGCGTCATAATCATCGAAAGCGGTGTAAATCGCAGTATTTCTCTTGTCACGTGTTGCCATAGATATGTAGATGCTTTCCTTGTCTGATAGGTATCGCAGGAGGGGCTCGATAAACTCACCCCTGTTAGGTGGTACGGCTGACACGCCTAATTTCTTGAGGATATTGGGCTAATCCGCCCCTAACGACTCGCCTTTTCATGCTAAAACCGACGAGCAAACAAGAGCTTACACTGGTCGCAAGGCCGGACTCGAGGCTGCCTCAAATTTTGGCTTAAGATTTTAGGCCGGGGTGTCGAAGATTCCTGTGTAGGGAGAAGGATTATTCCCTCATCGCGGTAGCAACCGCTTACATTGCCACGGAGGGCACAATATGAAGATAGAACGTACAACCTTTACGATTACGTCCATTCTGGACAGGAATGGTCGTAGGATCGCCAACCACATCGTTGACAAATCAGACGACGCTCTGAATCGGGATCGGGAAGATAATTCTCACAGTCAGGATCGCCCGTTCGTTCCCGAGAAGCCACACGATGGCGACGAGGAAGATAAAATAACTGAGGTGGCCTCAGCTAAGAAGTCAGGGCTCAACGGGCTTAACATCACCGCTTAGGCGCGTTACGGCTCGAACCCCGAGTGTACGACTCCTGGCGCGACGCAGCCTTACTGCCCGCGTCGCGCCAATTCACCCTCCAGTATTGATCGGGCGCGCTCGATCAATGCTTGCTCGCCGAGTCCTAGCTCTGGGACTGATATAAGTCCCCATGGCGTCTCTATCCGAACCTCAAGTCCCTCGCGGAAGGGGCGTCGGATAAAGACTAGGGTGAATGATTGTCCTCTCACCTCGATACATCGGGTCCAACTCTCTTCAGCCACGTCGCACTCCTGCTCAATTATGGATTGTTACAAAGATCCGTAGCGAAATCCCGTCTTTTAAAAAATGCTACCGACTCACGGACGCTTATAAAAACAATACCCTATAGTGATTTACGGCAACAGCATTGCAAGTTTCACTGGCACGGATTTTTGCACATCACTATGATCTGATCCCTGGGTTATACTCCGAGAATTTATGAGTCTTTTGTGATTTAAAAAAAGCTGTTGAATCAATTAGATTGGTGCATCTCGGGCATAATCAAATTCCCTCAATTAATAAAGATTAAAGGATTTTAAGAACCGAGAACTCCAGCAGGGAGAAAAATAACCCGATACTGTTAGTGGGTCGTTTGTTACTCCAGAGCTCGTGTCACTTTCACCTCAAAGGAGTAGCAGCGCCCTGACATAACAGGAGGTCTTGTGAGAACCCGCAATCTATCCACAAATCTATCCTCGCTTGGGTCATTGAGAGCCAGATGTGTGTCGGCTTCGGCTTTTATGCTGTTGTTGGGGGGCCTCTACGTGGCGCTGTCGGATGGGTCGATGGTTTCAGCGCAGATTCCAGATGGTGGGGAGGCAGGCGCCCCGCTTGTGGCATCCGCAACACCAACCACCATCCCGTGTGAGAACACCGGTCGTGTACCACAGATTCAGTACGTTGCGGACAGACAATGGATGAATTGTTCGATCGACGCCTCGGGAAATTGCTTCTATCCCACACACACCATTTCCTGTCCTTCAGGCTTCCGACCCATCGGTGGAGGGTGTTCCATTGGGGGATGGAATACAACGGTTGTCGGGGATTCGATTAGCGGCAATGGATGGGTCTGTAGCTATGCAGAATCCAACCGACCGACGTACGCGGGGCAGAGCTTCCCCGTGGATAGCTATGTTTATGTGACTTGTATCGAAGATAACTCGGCGCTTGTGGAAGTGCAGACCGTATCGGACTACAAAACGCTTAACTGCACGATTGACGAGTCCGGAAACTGCCACTATCCGGATAAACATCACGTCGATTGTCCGTCTGGATTCCAGCTCGCGGGAGGTTCTTGCTCGATCGGTGGATGGAATACGACCAAGACAACCGACATCTCCGACGGGAATGGCTGGACCTGCGGCTACGCTGAGTCCAACCGCCAAGCATACGCTGGGAAGACTTTCCCCGTGGGCAGCCTTGTCACCGCCTACTGCATTAAGGACAAGACCAACTCGTTGAAGCTGACTACGAGCACTAAAACGGTTGTGTCCGAGATCTTCCTAATTGGAGGCAATGGCTTCTCCGATGAGTTCCCCGTGAGCTGCCCGCCAGGGTACGAACCGCTTACGGGCAGCTGCTCGCTCGGTGGCTGGAATACAACGAAAGTATGGGACCGGCGGGATGGTAATGGGTGGGTGTGTAAGTACGGTGAATCGAATCGTTTGAACTACACATCACTCCCAGTCCAGAGCACCGTTCAGACGATCTGTGTACTCAAGGCGTCCAACTCCTGTCAGAGCTGATCTTCAAGGTCCTCGTAAGATCGGCCACCTCCCAGGCTACATTGTTCAAATAGCGCATGTGCGCTTCAAGTGTCTTAGTTTACCTATAGCCCTGGCACAGAGGTCGAAAAAAATTGCGGTCTTGCCCCGAGTGGCGGATGAGACTCGGACAAGGCTCTCCGGTTTTTGATCGTTGCAACCCTGCTACAACGGCACGCCGAACCACATCGATGCGCTACATAGGAGCCAGCCACTCGTATGCACGTAAGAAACTACTATAGATTAGCATCCCACCCGGGATCTTACTCCCATTCGATCGTTGATGGTGGCTTGCTTGAGATATCCAAAACAACCCGATTTACGCCACGAACCTCATTAACGATGCGGTTGCTGACGCGCCGTAAGAGCGACTCAGGCAGGTAGGCCCAGTCAGCGGTCATACCATCCTCTGAATGTACCGCCCGCAGAGCAACCGCTTCTTCATAGGTCCGACCGTCGCCCATCACTCCAACGCTGCGCACAGGCAATAGAACGGCGAAGGTCTGCCACAAAGATGGGTATAGACCCTCAGCGCGCACCTCCTCCAGAAATATATGATCCGCTTCCTGTAATACACGGACTCGCTCCGAAGTGACCTCCCCGAGAACTCGAACGGCAAGACCAGGACCCGGGAAGGGTTGGCGCTGAAGGATCTCCTGAGGCATCTCAAGCTCTCGGCCAAGCGCTCTCACCTCGTCTTTAAACAACTCCCGAAAGGGCTCAATTAGCGAAAATTTTAGCCGCTCCGGAAGGCCACCTACGTTGTGATGAGTTTTAATGGTGGCCGAAGGGCCGCGAACGGAAACGCTCTCGATAACATCAGGATAGAGCGTGCCTTGAACGAGATGCGTCACGCCTGGAATCGCCTTCGCGCGTTCCTCGAACACCTCGATGAAGAGCCGTCCAATAATCTTCCGTTTCTGCTCAGGGTCGGTCACTCCCTTGAGGCCAGCAAAAAACCGACTCTGGGCGTCAACTAATTCAACGTTGAGATCGAGTGCCCTCAATCGATTCATCACGGTCTCGGCTTCGTTTTTGCGACCGAGTCCCGTATCCACGAAGAAGCAAAACAACCTTTCTTTAAGCGCGCGCGCAACCAGAACAGCAGCTACAGTTGAGTCGACTCCGCCACTGAGCGCACATATAGCCTTGCCTGTATTTCCAACCTGAGCAGATATCCGCTTCACGGACTGCTCGATAAAGTTTTCCGGGGTCCAATCCCCACTGCACTCGCAGATTCCAAGCACGAAGTTCCGCAGGATCGTTTTTCCCTGCGGTGTATGGACCACCTCAGGATGGAATTGGAGCGCTGCCATCCTCTTCTGCGTGTTGTGCATAGCTGCCACCGGAGCTCCTACACTTGAAGCGCAGGTGGAGAAGCCCGTGGGAAGTCGCTCCACGTGATCACCATGACTCATCCAGACAGCCAGACGCTCTCCTTTAGACCACGACTGAAAGAGTCCGCTGCCATCCTCGACTGTAATAGTTGAGGGTCCATACTCGCGGGAGGCTCCGCGACCGAGAGCTCCGCCGAAGTGGTGTGCCATCAGTTGCATGCCGTAGCAAATTCCGAGGATCGGGCGATCGACCGAGAACCACTCGGGATCGAAAGCGGGAGCATCAGCGTCCGTGACGCTGGCCGGCCCACCCGATAGGATAATCCCCTTCACCGATGAAAGGTCCACCGAAGATGGGCTGATGGTGCAAGGACGCACCTCACTGTACACCTGAAGCTCTCTCACACGCCGAGCAATTAACTGTGTGTACTGGGAACCGAAGTCTAGAATTAAGATCACAAGCCCTCTCAGATATAGAACCACGTTTATGCGGGCGTGGTATCGTCCATTACCGTTGACGC
>JAFMIS010000057.1 GCA_017853915.1 bacterium | reverse complement strand
CGGAATTTAAAAACTCCCGGGCCGAGATCCCCTCACCCTCGTCCATACGCATATCGAGAGACTCCTCATCGGCGAACGAAAAGCCCCTGCCCTCTTTTAGCTGATCGGTCGACATGCCCAAATCCGCCAAAACCCCATCGAAGCCACGAAACGAGACAGCCGACAGAAGTCGCGAAAAGGGCGAATGCACAAGCTCTAACCTCTCGCCGTATTTCGAGGCCCACTTCGAGCCACGCTCCAGCGCTCGAGGGTCTCGATCAAGAGCGACTACCCATGAATCGGGGTGCGCCTCTAAAATAGCGCGGGTATGACCTCCACCACCAAATGTGCAATCGAGAAACATTCCGCCCTGTCCCGCTCCAAGCTGCTCGACTACCTCTCGCAACAACACCGGCACATGCACTGAACCCGCCTCGCACACACTCATAAATCAACATCCGAGAAAAGATCTGGATTCTCTAAGAGAGCCTGCTCGGAGGCCGCAAATATGCCGTCCCATACCCTCCGGTCCCACATTCGAAAGCCATGAATCGAGGCCGTAAAAACAACCTCCCTGTCAAATCCGCCGTACATCCTCAAATAGGTCGGAATAAGTATTCGGCCATTTCCATCGATAGCGCACTCAGATGCCCTACTCAGGTAAAAGTTCTCAAGACGCTGCAGCTTGCTGCTGAATCGACTCTTCTCTCGTAGTCGAGACTCGAAGTCCTCCCAGACATCGAGACTAAAACCCTCGATACAGCGCGCCCCCTCAGATATGTAGTTAGTGAGCACGACTCCCCGCCGCTCACGCTCACCCAGCACCTTTCGAAATTCACTGGGCAGACTAATTCTGCCTTTCTCATCCAGCGCGTGAATGCAGTTACCGCGAAAAGAAACGAACGGCGGACGCTTCAATGAGCGTGGCAAGGGAGCATTTCGCTCCGAACCTTCAGGGGTGTCTTGCTCCTGTTTTTCGATCATCTCCGCGCCCGCCGTTTGGGGAAATACAACCGAGACCAAACAACCTACTTGAACCGATGAGGATGGGTCTGCATACCACTATGACCCACTTCATACCACCAGCCTACAGTGCAGGAACAGACGCAGTCAATCTGGAATCTTCAGTAAGACCCTAAATTATTTATATATTTTAAGTGGCTTAAAGTTCGGTCGTGTCCCCGCTCCCTAGGGCATTGAAATAAGGCGACAAAAACGACGTCCCCTTGGAGGGCGGCCGGTCCGGCCGCCGAATGTAACGTGGACCAGAAACATTGATGAGGATCGTGATATTTCGGCGCCCGACCCGGGCGATCCGAGACAAGCTCTGATGCCTATTCACCCGTGACGCTCTTGGCGAGATTTTGAGGCAGATCAACATCCGTTCCGTTCATGACGGCGACATGGTAGGCCAGGAGCTGTAACGGGAGATTCAACAAGAGCGGGCTCAACTCGGGCGATACGAATGGAACCCTGATGATGAAATCACTCGCGATACCCAACTGTCGATCTTCTGGAGCATCAGTTACCACTACTACCTTAGCCCCACGAGCCTCAACCTCACGCAGATTGGAGAGCGTCTTCTCAAAAAGAGTCTTTTCTCGCTGCAGAATGACGACTACGGGCATACTTTCATCGATCAGAGCGATCGGACCGTGCTTCATCTCTCCAGCTGGATATCCCTCAGCGTGGATATACGATATCTCCTTTAGCTTTAGGGCCCCCTCAAGAGCGATGGGATAGCACGTTCCCCGACCTAAGAATAAAAAGTCACGGGCCGTTGCCAACCTCTTGGCTATCGATACAACTGCCGGCTCCACTTTTAAGGCATTCGAGATTCCAACCGGGGCGTGGATCATACTCTCCACTATGGCGCGGCGAGTGCTTGGAGACATCGTATCGCGGCGCTCGGCCAGGAATAACCCAAGAAGCTCAAGCGCGATCAGCTGGGTTGAGAAGGCCTTGGTAGAAGCGACACTGATCTCCGGGCCCGCATGCGTGTAGAGCACCATGTCAGCGCGACGACAGATCGAGGCTCCGACTACATTGCAGATCGCTAGTGTAGTAGCCCTGTCTTTCACACACTCTATGGCGCCGAGGGTATCAAGGGTCTCTCCAGACTGAGACACAGCTACAACCAACGTATCTGAGTCAAAGAGTTGCGGCCGGTACCGGAATTCCGACGCGTAATCAACATCACACGGGATCTTGGCGAAGTTCTCGATAAAGAATTTTCCCTCCAGACATGCGTGCCAGGCAGTTCCGCAACCAACTAGAATCACCCTTTTTAAGCGCTTCGCAACAGCCTCAAGGCCTGCCAACTCTGGAAGGAATATTGCGCCTGTCTCTATCGAGAATCGACCGCGCAGGGTGTCGGCCACGGCCTGCGACTGGTCAAATATCTCCTTCACCATAAAGTGTTTATATCCACCCTTTTGAGCTGTAATTGGATCCCATGAAACCGTCTCCTCGCGCCGCTCCACAGGCTTACGACCATTTTCGATATAGATTGCGTCCGCTGTGACATCAGCTAAGTCCCCATCCTCCAGCACCACAATGCGCCTCGTATGTTGAAGCACCGCCGGGATATCGCTCGCTACGAAGTTCTCCCCTTGCCCCTTACCTATGATTATTGGGGTTGAGTTTTTTGCCACGAATATGTGGCCTGGTGTCTTCTCATCAATCGCCAAAAATGCGTAGCTACCACGAACTGCGGCGCACATCTGCCGCATCGCCTCACGAGGATCGAGCCCCTTCTCTAATAGAGTATTCAATAAGTGAGCCGCTACCTCGGTATCCGTTTCTGACTTGAAAAAACACCCCTGCTTTTCAAGCTCGGCCCTTAACTCAACGTAGTTTTCGATAATTCCATTGTGAATCAGACTGACGCGGCCGGCACAATGAGGGTGGGCGTTTGTCTCTGTCGGTCGTCCGTGAGTCGCCCAGCGAGTGTGCCCTATCCCTTGGGTAGCGCTCGACTTTGCCACTGCCAGTTGTGCCGCGAAAAGCTTCTTGAGCTCATGCAGCTTGCCGGTGGCTCGCGTAATCTCCACTCTACCATCTTTGACAAGCGCCAATCCCGAGGAGTCGTATCCTCGGTATTCTAGGGCCTCCAAACCTCCCAAGAGGATTGGAAGAGCATCCTGACCACCGACATAACCGACTATTCCGCACATATTTCAAAGCTCCAAATGCTGAGGACGCAGGGAGCCTAGCACAAACACCTGCCCCTGACACCTAATCGCCATCCCCCTCTCAATTAGGGGAAGTCGATGAAGTGGCCTGCACGTCCCCCATCAAGCTGGCCTCCTAGGGCTCTTTCCCCTTGGCATCATACTTGCTCAATACCCCCTGAGGAAGATGTGGTGGTCCCTTAGGATTGAGGATCTGTGCTATGAAAACTAAGATAAAGACGGCTCCCCCGATTGAAAACCGGCAGGCGCTTGAGGCTCTAAGCAACCGAAAAGGCAAGCGAAAACCATCAAAGGTGACCGAGCCAACAACCGAGTTTGGGAAAACCCTCCAGAATTTAATGGGCAAAAGGGACCAAACGTCGGAGATCAACGAGGAGGAACTTTTTGCCGGAACGGTTTACCAACTCGTCAAGAACAGGTTTGGTAATGACCTGGCTGGGGACTTCAAGTCGGCCTACCAACTGAACCTCGTCGACAAACCCATGACAGAGCGAGCGTCATCGGCCGAGCGCGCTGCCAAAGATACTCTTAAGTTCCTCGTCTCCTCCACGCTCTTAAGTCGAGATGACGCTCGCTCCATCCGAGATACAGCCTTTAGCGCCGCTCAGATAGACGACACCTCCGATTTTTTATGGGACTCAATCGGTGAGACGAGAGCTGTTACATCCGTTGAGCGGGGAGCTCGTATCGTTCAGAAGAGACTTGAGGACTCTGGAGATAATCCTATAGCCACGACGGCAAAAGCGGCGAGCAGGAAAAAAACTCCAGAACCGGAGACAACGAACAAGATGCTCTCCTACGACAAGCATCCAGGTCTAACCAAAGACACAATACGCAAGGCCTTAAAGAGGTCCGCATAATCATACACTGTCCGCGTTCTTGAGCTTCAAGGGTGCGCGGGATCATGTTCACAAATTCCGTCAGACACTACGGTGCGTCATGTAATTCCCATGACACCAGTATCTTGGCGCCCCTTTATTTTCTGCCTCGCGCTCTGGCTCAACGTTTCAGCCCCATCTACTGCGAGCCCTCGCCACAACACACGTCGTCTGCCAGCCATCCCATCGGCACAGGGTTTCGGGATCTTTACTCCAGGTGGAAGCGGACGACACCTCCGAACTCCCCGAACAACTATCTTTGTTGTCCGCTCTCTCGCCGATTCGGGCTCTGCCTCTTTACGAGAATGCGTTGATCTGCCAGTGCCTCGAGTATGCGTCTTTGAGGTTGCCGGGGAGATCAAATTGACCCGCGATATTCGAATCCGTTCACCATACATCACCATCGCCGGGCAAACCGCGCCACAACAGGGAATTACTATTCTGCGCGGCGGAATCAAAATCGAAACGCATGACGTCGTGATCCAACACCTCGCAATACGCCCCGGCGATTCCCCCGAGGGATCACCAGCTCGGGAGCGTGATGGCATATCAGTAGGAGCACCGCCACCCAATGCCGCATATAATGTCCTACTTGACCATCTTTCAGTCACCTGGGCTATCGACGAGAATGTCTCGACAGCCTATCCCCTGACACGCGACGTGACTGTGTCAAACTCACTGATAGCCGAGGGACTCTACCACTCGATTCATCCTAAAGGCCCCCATAGCAAAGGAGTCATGGTGGGTGATGATTCCCAACGGATCTCACTATCTCGGAATGTCATCGCTTTTAATGAGGAGAGAAATCCCTACATAAAACCAGGAGCAAGCTGCGAATTTATAAACAACCTTGTGTATGGATGGGGCCCGCGAGGAGCATGGTCAGTGTGTAATATCTCAAATAACGATGGCTCCGCTAAACCGGTGACCCTCACGTTTGCGGGGAACTGGTACATGCCCGGTCCCGACAGCTACAATACTCCCCCCGTATATGGCAAAGATCTCGCGCCTGGCTCAAGGATCTTTGTGAGCGATACCAGATGGGGTCGCTCACCTTACCGACATGACGCATCGGTCGGAGCAATCTCCTCAAGCGCTACATCTATCTCGGTCTCAAGTCCTCCAATCATCTCGCGAGGCTCGCAACCCCTCACATCGAGTGCCATCCCCGGTCTCGTATTTCAAAATGTAGGGAGTCGCCCGCGATACCGCTCGCCGATTGATGCCCGAATACTGAGCGATATCGAATCGAACCGTGGAAGCCTCAAGGATTGTATCGTCGGCTGCGCGAACTCCATCGGCGGCTGGCCAACCTCGCGGGGCACACGCCGAGCTCTTCGGATTCCCCGGCATCCATTCGCGGACACAAACCGCGACGGCTATACGAACCTAGAAAATTGGCTCTTTGCTCGGGCAAAACGGGTTGAGCAGCGATAAACTAGCAAGGGCACGTGGGCCAGGCTATAGACGCGCCGAACTATACCATTCAAAGAACTTCGCCATTCCATCGGAAAATGAGGTCGTTGGATTATAATCAAGGAGCTTACGTGCTTTTGACACATCGGCATTCGTAAGTTGCACATCCCCGGGTTGCATCGGGAGCTGATCGATTATCAACTTTTTACCCGTCACTCGACTTACAACTTCCAAAGCCTCATTCAGCGATACCGTTTGCGAGTTCCCGAGGTTAAAGATCTCGAACCCGAATGATCTATCGATCGCGTTTATAAAACCGGCGACAAAATCATCAATAAAGGTGTAATCACGGCGGGTAGTGCCATCCCCGAACTTCTTAATCGCGATCCCCCTCAACGCCGACTCGATAAATAACCACGGTGCCATGTCAGGACGGCCACGCGGACCATAGACCGTAAACGGTCTAACAACATTCACGCTGAGTCCATACAACTTATGATAGGTAAAACTCATCACCTCCGCGGCTTTTTTTGTGGCGGCATACGGCGATATCGGTCGATCCGTGGCTGAATCATCCTCGCGGAAAGGGATCGCTGTCGAATTGCCATAGACTGAGGAAGATGACGTTACAACAACATGCGGTACCTTCGCGGCTACACACGCCTGAAGAATAGTAAGAGTCCCCAGAACGTTCGCGCGTTCATAGATAAAAGGATCAACTATCGATGGACGCACGCCCGCTCGAGCGGCGAGGTGAGCGACATGAGAGATCTCATGCTGAGCCATAGTGTCGCCCACTAAAGAGGCGTCACAGAGGTCACCCTCTATCATCGAAAAGTGCGCGTGCCGCTTCAGAGCATCGACATTCTCTCTTTTATACGCTACCGGATAGTAGTCATTGAGGTCATCAAGTCCCACAACTGTATCCCCACGTGCGAGAAGCTTCTCGCTCACATGCGATCCGATAAAACCAGCGGCTCCAGTGACTAATATTTTTTTCATAGTAACAATCGTGTCCTCCATTGTGCTGGCATTTAGCGCAGAAAGCAATCTGCTGAGATCGACCGCCATTTTAGCTGGTTAGGGCCCCGTTCGGTATCTGATCAGTATTAGCTCATTTCACAAAGGGTTGCGTCATGATGTGCCAATCCTCAGCGCCGAACACGTTCCGCAAGAAACGTGTCCAACCCACCAGCATGTGGTCCTGAGATTCCCGAGTATTCACGTATGAAATCTCTCTCTTCTTTTCTGCTACTTATCAGTCTGGTCGGATGCCTGCGGTACAC
The DNA here is from genome assembly GCA_017853915.1 of bacterium. Classification (GTDB taxonomy): domain Bacteria; phylum Bdellovibrionota_C; class UBA2361; order UBA2361; family OMII01; genus OMII01. Next base: position 3,508 of record JAFMIS010000057.1, on the reverse strand, counting down.
TCCGTCATTTCGTGAAATTCAGACTAATCATTCGAAGGACTCTGCCGAGGTTCTGCAGATCGGAGATGAGCAGGATTTCGAGCAGTACGAGCAGGCCTTATCTGAGAAGCTATCCCGCCTGGTCTCGCAACGCTCGTATCTTCTCGGCCATACCTCATCTAGCGCAAGTTATCCGGTGGGAACCGGAGACCTACTCGGGGTTGAAGTTTTCGGTTTTGGCAACCTCAGCTCTCAATCTACGATAGCTCCGGATGGCTCGATCGGACTCCCCCTCATCGGACGCACCGTTGTGGCGGGCAAGTCGCTCGAAGAGGTACAGCAGGATCTGGCCCGTCATTATCGTCGTTATATCCGCTCTCCCCAGATACAGGTTTCTCTCAAGGGGCAGCAGGCTCACCGTGTCTCTGTTATGGGCGAAGTGGCTAAGCCCGGGTTGTATCCACTACAACGCCAAGGGGTTCTCCTTACGGAAATCTTGGCTGAGGCCGGCGGCAGAACTCAAGGCGCGGGGAGTCGAATCATCCTTCTTCCAGCTCCGCGCCTCGTCGAGGAGAGCCCTCCACCATCTCAATACGTGACCCTCGTCCAAGCCCCTCCCGTGGAGAACACCGGAGTCGAGATAGACCTCGAAACCCTCACTGGCCAGATTGACCAACGCCCCCTCCCGGTTCCTCTCCTCCCTGGAGACACGATTGTGGTTCCTGAGGCCGGTACCTACGAAGTGGATGGCGAGATAGTCGCGCCCGGCTCTTACAAGCTCGCCTCACGAACCTCTGTCATGGGAGCGATCGCGGCGGCCCAGGGATTCACGTACTCGGCCGCGGTCAATAATGTCGAGGTAATCCGTGACACAGGAGGTGGACGAAAAGCTCTCATCACGCTCGATCTCGAGCAAGTGGGCCTACGCGGCGGTCGTGACATTAGGTTACGAAATGGTGATCTCGTCCGGGTTCCGAGTGAGCCAAATCGGTTCTTCAAGCGTCAGATTGTGGAAGCCATAAATGGCCTCTTCAACGGAGTAAGCGTCAACAAACGAATAAATTAGATCTCTCATATACTCACCACCATGGCATCGCATCACCTCGCGACTTTTCCAGACCAACCTCCTGAGGAGTCGGCTCTTGGGCCCTCATGGACTCAGTCATCCTTCGATGACATCCCGCCCTCCGTGAGCCCTGACGCGTATTACTACTGGGAAACTGTCAAAAAGAGGTGGCGCGTGATTCTAGCCTCAACTATGGTTGGAGGCGCTCTGGCAGCCGCCTATTGCGCCGCAAAAGCTCCGATCTACACTGCTCGAACAACCATCGAGTTGCGTGGCCACGCGCCCGTCCTCGCCTCTCTTCAATCAGAGACTCTCTTTGGCACCGATACCCGAAAGATAGAATACCAGAAGACCACTGTCGCCAAACTTACCCTGGAGGGAGTGGCAGACGAGGTACTGTCGCAGCAGGGATTAGCTCGCTCCCTTCAAGCCTACTGGAACAGACCCCACAGTCCACTTGTCAAGGCGTTTCAGTCTTCTCGTCTCGCAAGCGCTGCGCCAGATGACATTAATCAGCTCGGAGACGCGACTCTTCATTTTTCCCACTCAGCGCAGACAATAAAAAAATACCTATCTTTCATATCCATCACACCCGTCCATGAGACTAATCTCGTATACATCAACGCATCTACATCGGACCCTCAACTCTCACAAAAGATCGCCAATACTCATGCGATTCAATTCATCGAGCATTTACGTCGTGAGCGCCAAGATTCAATTAACGCCAATGTTCGTCTCCTCCGAGCTCAAGCGGAGAATCTCAAAACACGCGTCTCAGTCTCAGAGAATCAACTCGCGGCATACGCGACTCAGAATAAACTAGTGACGGCTCGTTCTGACGACACAAATAGCCCTAGCACCCGTCAGATCGATTCTCTCGCCCAAATGGTCGCGGATGCCACAGGACGTCGGATTCGAGCGGAGAGCGCGTATCATGAGGCCCGCCAACAACGCGAGTCAGATAGCGCAGTCTCCGATACTGAAATAACTAAAGAACTCCGTGTCAGCCTCAAGCAAGCCGAGACAGAGTACGCGACTCAGGGCAGTCAGCTCACCGCTGAATATCCTACCATGAGGGAGCTACAGGCAAAGATATCAGCTCTGCGAAAAGCCATACAAGATGAACGTCGCCGCGCGCTCACAAGTCTGCAGAGTCAATTTGAGTCCGAGAGAAGCGCTGAACTAAGTCTTCGGCAACAGGTCGAAGACGAGAAGGCCAAAGCCCAAGAGGTCGCCCGTCAACTGATCCAGTACAATGTTTTGAGCAAAGAGGCGTCTTCGCTCCGCGATCTCTATCAAACGGTAATAAAACAGGCGCAGGAGATTGAAATGAGCGCTTCAACCACTGCATCGAACGTATACATCGCTGATTACGCGACGCTCCCGACCCAACCGAGCGCTCCCAAAAAGAATATTATTATGATTATCTGCGCAATCCTTGGACTCGCATCCGGGGTAGTGATTGCTCTGATCAGGGAGTCGCTTGAGGACACCTTATCTAGCCAGCAGATTGTTCAAGCCACCCTCGATCTACCACTTCTCGGAAGCGTACCCAGTTTTGAGCACACATCGCACAAGACAAAAAGTCTCACACACTCTCCTCGACTCATAGAGGACTCCCCTCAAGAGTCCCCACCCTCAGCACCGAGAGACCCCTCCCCCACAACGTTTGTCACTATATCATCACCCCACAGCACGATCTCTGAGGCTCTCAGGACCATTCGCGCCAACCTACTGCTTTCCTCAGCAGACTACCCGCCGCGTGTTGTGGCGATTACGAGCGCGATTCAAGGCGAGGGCAAGACAACCATTCTGGCGAACCTGGCGGTGGCTCTCGCCCAAGCCAATCACCGAACACTGATAATCGACGCCGATCTGCGCTTAGCGGGCCTGAGCAAATTATTCGAATCGTCTGAAGTCACGAGCTCGCACGGATTGTCTGATTTCATCACGGGTCAGATCGCCCTTGAGGACGCGATCCATAGCACCACTATTCCCCACCTCGATCGTATGCCGGCAGGAAGCCTCGCTCCAAATCCCGCTGAGCTCGTAGGCTCGGAGAGCATGCGCCGACTTCTTCGCGCTCTTCGGGACCGTTATGATTTTATCTTAATCGATACGCCACCTATCATGGCAGTCGCTGATGGTCTTTTGCTTGCGCGCCTCGTTGACAGTGTGATTATGATAGTACGCCATGATTTTACTCCTCGACGAGTCGCTCTTGAGGCTCGCGCGAAACTCGCGCGCATTAGAGCGCGGGTCATCGGCTGCGTTATAAACGAGGTACCAGCGTCATCGTTTAATCGAAGCACTATGCTGTATGGCGCTAACTACGCAGCGGGCAACTCTTCGATTAATAGGCCCTCGACCGAATAAGCAGGCCCGAATGACTGAGTCCGAATGAGTCAACACAGCCAGGTGGCTAGCTTCTCTTTCGCTTTCTTGAATCACACCTCTTCGATT
>JAFMIS010000056.1 GCA_017853915.1 bacterium | reverse complement strand
GCTGTTCTTGATGGAGAGCTGTCCTTTCAAGAGATCGCCGCACGCTTCGCCCCGCAGGGGCTTCAGGAGCAAACGCTACGCGAACTTCTTGAGCTACTCGATACCCACCTTTTCTTGGCTAACAATCGTTTCTTCGCGGCTGAGCGTGAGGTGAGAGATACCTTTCAGGCACTCTCGACTCGACCCGCGGCATTAGCAGGATATGCCTATCCAGCCGCGGAGCAAGAGCTTGCCGCTCTGATCGATGGAGTATTGGCGCCTCTTGAGAGCGCTTCTGTCAGCTCTGAGTTGGCGTGTTTGGTCGCCCCGCACATCGATTACAGACGAGGCGGCGTATGTTACGGGAGAGCCTATCCGTACTTGGCCACAAGCTCCGCGGATACGTACATATTGATGGGAACTGCCCATCAATACAGCGCTCATATGTTTCACCTGTCAGCGAAAGATTTTGAGTCTCCGGTCGGTCGATTCGCGTGTGATACAGAGAGCATCGCGAAGCTAGCTCAGCGCTACGGTGTTACACGAAGCTTCGCGGATGAATATCTGCACAGGAAAGAACATTCGCTTGAGCTTCAACTTCCCTTCATGTCGCGAGTCGCGCCAAGGGGAAAAATAATGCCGATTCTGGTAGGGAGTTTTCATCGCGCGGTCGCGTCTGGGCGAGCACCCAGTTGCTTTGATGAGTACTCCTCATTTGCGGGCGCCCTCGCTGAGATAGTTCGGGAGAAGATGAACAATGGTGATAAAGTATGCTTTGTCGCTGGGGTTGATATGTCGCATATTGGACCACAATTTGGCGATGAGGCTCTCCTCACGCCAGATGTGATGGCGCATGTGGGCGCGCGAGATCAAGAGTATCTCCATGCGATCGCGAATCACGATGCTGAGGCGCTTTTTAAGCATATAGCTGAAGATGGCGATGCGCGCAGAGTATGTGGTTTCCCGACTATGTATACGATCCTAGATGTCCTTAAGCTGTTAAGGGTGCGTGTGCGTAGTGAATTCACTTACTACGACCAAGCCATAGATTATCAGGGCGGCTGCGGAGTTACGTTCGCCGGTATGGCCCTAACCGTGACATAGTTAGCCCCACTGCTTAGAAGCATAAATAAAAACGCTGTAAGAGCAGGCGCTTGCATTAATGTCTGTAATAGGCTGAAGCAATCGGTTTCTGTCCATTGATAGGAGGGCATAGGTTGCAATAGTGCCCTTTAGCTCGTGAGGTAGTTCGATGGAAAGTAATGACGGAAAGGCCCCAAATTTTTTCGAGAAGTTCGGATGTGAGGTCCAGTTTGGTGATGTTGAGATAGGAACGACCTATCCTCTGTACGGCATGATCACCAAGATTCTCGATGATACGCCGGGGCATGTGGTGGTAGAGATCAATTTTTCTATTACCGCTAATATGACGATTCCGGATCCAGCGAAGGTCGAGTTGTTAAAAGAGCGAGCATTTGAGCCAGGTATCTTTGTTTCGACGGTTACAACCAAGGACCCCAAGATCGAAGTTGATTGTAGTACGGTAGTGTTTGGCAAACGCCAAGGGTTTAGCGCCTAACGAACCATCGAGCGGCACATACCTTAAAAGCCTCGGGCCACCTGGAGTTTTAATTCCGGTGGCCCGAGGCTTTTTCTATGATGATATGAGTATAGTACGCGGTTTAGCCCTAAAAAGCTTTCTGCCAATTGACCTTCCCCATGGGTGTTCGTATACCAGACAGTGCGCTCGAGAGCTGGCCATGGTGGCGTAAGAAATTTCGGGCTGACGCTTCGATGGTGTCGAAATGCTAGGGGCGTCAAAGGTTGGTAATTATGGGGCAGCAGGCGGTGAATCAACACGACGATCATAGTGAACATAAGGCCGAGACTCATCCCAGCATGCTGCAGGAGTTCTTGCAGTTTCTTCGAACACTAGTGGTTATATTCGCGATCGCCTTTTCGTTGCGAGTCGCTGTTGTCGAGCCATTTAAAATACCTTCGGGTTCAATGATCCCCACTCTGCAGGTGGGAGATTTCATCGTAGTTCTCAAGTTCTGGTACGGGCTCCGTTTGCCGCTCATTACGGATTACATACCTACTTTAAAGATGTCGAAGTGGAGTGATCTCGTTCGCTCAGAGCCGAATTCGTTGCTTCAGTGGAACTTTCCAAAACGCGGCGATGTTGTTGTCTTCACGCGACCGGATGATCCCGATACCCCGAATGAGGACGATTCTGAGATACACATCATTAAGCGTGTTATCGGACTGCCCGGAGAGTCTGTGGAGGTTCGCAACGCTCGCGTGCTGATCAATGGACAAGCGATCGATGAGCCATATGCGCGGTGGTCAGAGGGGGGTAAATTCGAGGGTAATTTTGGTCCTAAAGTCGTACCGGATGGTCATGTCCTGTTGTTGGGGGATAATCGGGACAATTCCAAGGATTCTCGTTTCTGGACTAATCCATTCCTTGATGCAAAACGCATTAAGGGAAAAGCTGTGCTCGTATTCTGGTCATGGGACAGTTTGTCCCGAATCTTCACTCGAATTCGATGAGTCTTCACTGGTTTCACTTCAGAGACGCTGTAGCATTTAAGGTAGCAGGCAAAGACGCGCGCCGATATCTCAACAATAGACTCTCCAACGATCTACGTTCACTCGGAGATGGTCAATCCGTTGTGGCGGCGGCCTTGACCGCACAGGGTCGAGTGGAAGCTCTATTCTCTGTCTTTGTGAGCCCAGCTGATGTTTTTTATCTCGTGAGCGACGGTGGAAATCGACAGGCGCTCTTCGCCGCGGTCACTCGCTTTGTCGTCGCGGATCGAGTCTCCGTAGAGGATATCTCAACATCGGTCGCGTATCTTCACATCAGCGGCAGTTCAAGTCCGGATGAGGACATGCCCCGCCCAACGCCGGATACGCTCATCTTCTCGCGCCGTAGCACTCGGCTCGATGAGTTCGGTGTCGATGTATTATGTGTGGGAGATCCTGAGGATATTATATCAAGCGTACAGGCCTCTCTGGGCAAACCGCTCGGTGAGTCCGAGTATCGGTTGTTTCGAATCAAGCACGGGACTCCGGTGTTTCCTGATGAGGTCAATGATCAAGTAATCCTTACGGAATGTGGCTTGAGGGAGGCGGTGTCCTTCTCGAAGGGGTGTTATGTTGGCCAAGAGGTGATTGAGCGTATCGACGCGATTGGGAAGCTTCCCCGATCTCTTGCGCGAGTGCGTCTATCTGGCGCGGCTGAGGCTATCGCTGGAGCGGTCGTTACTAACGAGGCAGGGGCAGCTCTTGGTAAAGTTCTGAGCGCGGCGTATGATCCGCAGGAATCGAAGACATACACCTTTGCTCTTCTACGGAGTGGGACCTATAGTGGCGGACAACAGGTGATGTGCAATAGTCTTCGCGGTGAAATTATCTCGGGGTGAACCATGACAAGCGTAGATGCCCACCAAGGGGCAGTGATAGATTTTTTGGTGAAAAGCAAAGCTCTCAAGTTTGGTGAGTTTACCTTGAAGTCTGGACGCAAGGCGCCGTACTTCATCAATACTGGTTGCTTTGACGATGGCGAAAAAATAGCCCAGCTCTCGCGTTTTTACGCGCAAACAATTATCGCCTCGAATCTTCACTCCGCTGATGTTGTATTTGGTCCGGCATACAAAGGGATTCCGCTGTGCGTATCCACAGCAATGACCCTCGCGAGCGAGTTTAAAACTCCGATGGGCTTTTGTTTCAATAGGAAAGAGGCAAAGACGCGAGGTGAGGGCGGTGAGTACGTTGGCAAGCCGTTGACAGCGGGAATGAATGTGGTCTTGGTTGAGGATGTTGTGACCGCTGGCACCACCTTGCATGAAGTCATTCCCGTTCTGCGCGAGAAAGTGGGTGTGAAGATTGCGGGTGTTATTATCTTGGTGGACCGTGATGAGCGCGGAGCGGGCGAACTCTCCGCTGTCAAAGAAGCGGAGCGAGAGCTCAACATTCAAGTAACGTCGATTGTGAACATAAATCAGATCATCTCGTATCTACGGGGCGACAACTCGTCAGGGTTCCGAATTGACGATGAGCTATTCGCGCGGATAGCCGCGTATCGAGCTGAGTTTGGAGCGTCATGAGATATTGTAGCGCGCTGATTGTAATGCTGGCCTCAATCCTGTTTGCCCATGCTGATGAGCGATCTGAGGCACTCGATAGGCAATCAGTGGAGCTCTACCAGCAGGTATTTAGTCCATTTTGCCCCGGTCGGTCCCTTCAAGATTGCCCTAGTTCAAAAGCGCACGAACTAAAAGCGCAGATGCGATTAAGGCTGGAACAGGGGGCACCTCCCGAGGAGGTTCTCAAGGAGGTTTTCGCCCGGTTTGGGGATCAGTATCGAGCGGTCCCAGCCTACGAGGGGTTCGGGAAATTGGTTTGGTGGATTCCATTAGGCTTTCTGCTCACAGGGCTCTGCACAGCTTTGGTTGTCGGTTTAGGTCGCAAAAAGTCGTCTACTGTCGTGAGTGCATCGCAGGAGGGAGCTCCTGCTAGCAGTGTAATAAGCGAAGAGATTAAGGCTCGTATCGAGAAAGAGCTGTCTCAGTTTGATTAGGGCTTCCCTCAAGAGCAGTATGTCGGGGGTGAATACAACCCCCGCGTATCGTCATCGTAACCTTTAGAAGATGGCAGTGAGGGTTTAAGAAATTTGTACTCTTAATCTTTGTTTGTATCTCCACGGATGGGATATGGAAATGCTTAAGGATCGAGCGGTGGCAGCGGCCACATATTCAATTGATCTCACAAAGCTCCTGACCGCCGTGCGTGGGCAGCTAAAAAGCTTCGCTGCGCTCGCGTTAGCTCTCTGGATGACCAAGAGCTTCGTGCTTGAGAGCTTCTACATTCCCTCCGAATCGATGGTTCCAACTCTTGAATCCGACGATTTTATTTTGGTGCCGAAGTTTGCATACGGGATCCGAATTCCGTTTATGGATAAGTCAATAATGTCCTGGTCTACTCCTCAGCGAGGGCAGGTCGTTGTGTTTAGGCGTCCGGATGATCCGAGCACAGCAGTCGATGAGAGCACGCGAGCCATGGTAAAGCGAGTAATCGGAATACCAGGCGATAGGATATCAATTCACGGCTCGACTGTTGAGGTAAATGGAGCTGTTGTGGATGAGCAGTATGCTCGCTGGACCAAAGGTGGGATCGACCAAGAGCAGGCGTTTGATGTCCCGGGTGGGTCCCTCTTCGTGCTCGGCGATAACAGAGATGAGTCGTTTGACTCGAGATTTTGGCAGCAACCCTTTGTGAGTAGTGACCGAGTAGTAGGTCCTGTCGCCGCCATATATTGGTCGTCGACGAATCCGGACCGATCCGGCACACTTATTCGATAAAACGGCCAGGCTCTCCACGCTGGCTGCCTCACTTTCCCTCCTAATACCGTTGTGTTCCGTTCGTGACGGAGTCATAGATAGCGGACACTTGATTGACTTGCTACCTTCAACTGCCTACCATCCAGGCTGCTTATGGAAGCCGATACCATCAAAGAGAGAGGTCGCATTTCAGCGTATGTAGCGCTGACGAAACCTCGTATTCTTACTATGGTGGTTCTGATGAGCGCGGCCGGATACTTCTTGGGCGCTAAGACTATTGAGCCCTGGACGACCTTTGTCGCCATGCTGATCGGTACCGGTCTGACCGCGGGCGGTGCGGCAGTTCTCAATAACTACCTTGAGCGTGATTGTGATGTCCTGATGAATCGTACGAGGTCGAGGGCTCTGCCCCAAGGCGCGGTGGATCCCCAGCATGCCTTGTTATTCGGACTCGTGCTTTCGCTCCTCGGAGTCACCCTTTTGGCGCTGCAGGTTAATATTTTGACCGCCTTCCTCTCGCTTTTGACGATTTTTTTATACGTTCTCGTCTACACTCCTCTTAAAAAAATCTCGTGGTGGAACACAGTTGTAGGTGCCGTTCCTGGCGCGCTCCCACCGATGGGGGGCTGGGCCGCGGCCACTGGCCATGTGGATCTTGGAGCATGGATCATCTTCCTTATCCTGTTTGTGTGGCAGCATCCACACTTCTATGCGATCGCCTGGATGTATAAGGAGGACTACGAGCGTGGAGGCTTTAAGATGCTTCCGGTGGTGTATCCCGATGGGGCTCGAACGTTCCGTCAGATACTCGGCTTCTCGGTGTTGTTGATTCCTATATCACTGCTCCCGTACTACTGCGGAATGGCTGGGGTGGTCTACGCTTGGGGAGTGGGCGTTCTGGGGGTGGGCATGCTTCTCCTCGGAATCAGGTTGTGGCGAAGTCACTCAGTGCAGGACGCGCGAACGCTCTTGATGGCTTCGGTGATATATCTGCCGATATTTTTTGCCCTTATCTTGTGCGATAGCTCGCTTTCATAGTGCGGTAGGGCTAGCAACAAAATCTAAAACTCGCTTCGCCCGGGCCGTGACATAAGTGACGCTGCCATGTCACGTGGACTCAAAGAGCCTTGCAGGACCTGAACGACGTGGCTTGTGATCGGGGCATCTATCCCCTTTTTCCTAATGAGATCGTGTATAAGCGGCGCGCTGGTGACGCCTTCAGCAGTTGATGCGAGGGTGCTCACGATGTCCTGAAGCTTCTCTCCCCGTCCTAACCTCAACCCCACCATTCGGTTTCGGCTCTGATCTTCGGTTGCGGTCATGATGAGATCTCCAAGGCCTGAGAGCCCGAAGAGCGTTTGTTGCTGAGCTCCGAGGGCAACAGCGATACGGGTCATTTCAGCGAGGCCACGAGCGATCAGCGCGGCGCGCGTTGAGGGGCCATATGAAAGGCCATCTGACATACCAACGGCGATGGCCATGATGTTTTTGAGTATGCCCCCTAATTCCACACCGAGAGGATCGGTGGAGGTGTAGACACGAAACGTATTGCTGTGCAAAAGACGCGAGACCGCATGTGCTGTGTCCAAAGATTTTGAGGCCGCGGTAAGTGATATCGGAGTTTGGCTTACGAGGTCTGACGCGAAGCTGGGTCCTGAAATGACGCACAGAGAGTTTGGATCTCTCCCTAATGAATGCTGAGCGTATGACAGCGGGGTGCGTGTGGATGTTTTTTCTATGCCCTTGGTAGCGCTGATAAGGATCTTGTTTTTCAGAAAGGGGACTACCGCACTCCAGGCTCCGGAGGGGAGAGCGATAACGCAGTATTCGCATGACGCGCAGTCAGCGATACTACTGGTCGGCGCGACCGCATCAGGAAGAGCCAGAGTCGATCCCCGCCAGGAAAAAGTTCTTGAGGCCTGGAGGGATCGCACGATCTCCGGATCGCGATGCCACGCTGTAACCTGATGGCCTTGGCGAGCGCAGTGCAACGCCAGCGCGGTTCCCCACGCGCCCAAACCAATCACTGCCACTTGAGAAGACAGGGTGGGTGGGGCGCTCATCGTGTATTAATTTACAGCGCTTGGATCAGTTGGGACCTCGTCTGACGCGGAGCCATTTGAATCAAGGGGTGCCGTGGAAACGGCTACTACCTTCTCTTCAGCGTCAAGATCTATGAGTTTTACTCCGCGCGTATTTCGACCGATTACCGAAACATCTGAAGCGCTCGTTCGAATAATCTTGCCGCCAGAGGTGATAAGCATCATCCCGCTCGCGCTCGTTACCGCGATCGCTTCAATGACTGGGCCGTTTCTGCCCTCGGTTTGAATATCGATAAGGCCCTTTCCGCCTCTGTTTTGGGAGCGATACTCTGATACGACCGTACGCTTTCCGTAACCATTTTGGCAGATCGTGAGGAGCGTGGTCTCCTCGATCCCCTCACCTTGTTGCTGAGCGGCCTTAGTAAGAACAGCCATGCTCACGACCTTGTCGTCGCCCTCGAAGCGTATTCCCGTAACTCCGCGAGCCGCACGACCCATGGATCGAACCTGATCCTCAGGGAATCGTATCGCCATACCATCTCGAGTGGCGAGGATGATGTCATCGCTGCCAGTCGTTGTGGTCGCTGCGATCAGGGTGTCGCCCTCGTCCAGGGTGCACGCCATGATTCCATTTCTACGTGAGCGAGAGAACTCCTCAAGCGCAGTTTTCTTGATGACACCGCTTTGAGTGGCAAGTACCACATAGGCACTCTCCGACCACTCCTTGATCGGTAGAATCGCGCATGGTTTCTCGTCTTCCTTGAGCTCGAGCAGGTTAACGAGCGCTCGTCCGCGCGAGGTTCGTCCTGATTCGGGTATCTGGTATACCTTGAGCCAATACACGCGCCCAAGGTTTGTAAACACGAGGAGGTCCGCAAGTGTTGAGGTAACGAAGAGGGTCTTTATGAAATCATCATCGTCCGAAGCTGCGCCGATAACACCCTTGCCGCCACGACGCTGCTCGCGATACTCGGTTACGGAGGTTCGCTTGACGTATCCCTTGTGGCTAATCGTTACCACCATCTCCTCATCTTCAATCAGATCGGTCATGTCGATCTCGCCACCGTCATCAAGGATCTCGGTGCGGCGAGCATCTCCATACTTCTCTTTTACCTCAGTGAGTTCTTTGGCGATAATCGCGTCGACTTTCTTGGCGTCAGCGAGGATGCTCAAGAGGTCCTGAATAAGCTTGGAGAGCTCTTCATGCTCCTTCTCGATCGCCAGACGCTCCATGCCGGTCAGCTTTTGAAGCCGTAAGTCGAGAATCGCTTGCGCTTGGGTTGTCGAGAGTTCGAAGCGAGAGATGAGTTCGTCTCTCGCGTCTTTTGGAGTGCTCGCTGCGCGAATGAGCTTGATGACCTCATCAAGGTTGAGTAGCGCGATCTTGAAACCCTCCAAGATGTGCATACGCTCTTTGGCTTTCTTGAGCTCAAAATCAGTGCGACGGGTTACAACATCGCGGCGATGATTGAGGAAATGGCTGAGCATCTCTTTAAGAGTGCATACCGCCGGCTTTCCATCGACGATCGCGAGGTTCACTATGCCGAAGCTTGATTGCATCGGGGTGAGCTTGTAGAGCTGGTTAAGAACTACTTCGGGAGTCGCGTCGCGTTTGAGCTCCATCACGATGCGCATTCCGCTTCGATCGCTTTCGTCTCGAAGTTTGGAGATTCCCTCGATCTCTTTCTCGTTTACCAGCTCCGCAATCTTTTCGATGAGGCGGGCCTTGTTGAGTTGATACGGAATCTCTGTGACAACGATAATATCAGCCTCGCGGCTCTTTCCCTTTAGTTTCTCAAAGTGAGCTTTCGCTCGAACTTGAACAATGCCACGCCCGGTTGAGTACGCGCTTACGATCGGACCGCGCCCGTAAATTAAGCCACCAGTTGGGAAATCAGGGCCGGGAATGAGCTCAAGAAGCTCCTGAATCGATGTCTCAGGGTTGTCAATTAAAGCGAGGGCTCCGTTGATTACCTCGGTAAGGTTGTGAGGAGGTATGTGTGTGGCCATTCCAACCGCGATACCATTTGCGCCATTTACCAGAAGATTTGGCACTACGGCTGGCAGGGTAACCGGCTCAAGCACGGAGTCGTCGAAATTAGGTGTGAAATCAACCGTCTCTTTCTCGATATCCTCTAACAGCCGCTCGGCAAGCTCGGTCATGCGGCACTCGGTGTAACGGTATGCGGCAGGGGGATCGCCGTCGATCGACCCGAAGTTTCCTTGGCCGTCGATCAATGGGTATCGCAGGTTCCAGGGTTGAGCTAGTCGGACCAGAGCCTCATATACCGGCATGTCACCGTGAGGGTGATAGCGCTTTAAAACCTCACCCACAACTCCCGCGCACTTTGAATGTTTGCGGTTTGAAACGAGCCCCTCTTTTAGCATCGCGTACAACACGCGGCGCTGAACCGGTTTTAGTCCGTCTCGGATGTCAGGAAGGGCGCGCCCAACGATTACGCTCATGGCGTAATCGAGGTATGATTGGCGCATCTCGGATTCAATTGTGACAGGGTTTGTAGAGCCTTGATTTTCCATTCCCGAAGCATAGGGTAAGGAGGGTGTCAGTTCAAGGGATTATCGAGCCTTTATCCCCATCAAATGAGGGCTTTTCGGTGGTTTTTTTGCCGAGGAACGGGCCCTTTGAATGGTGGCAGGGACCTGCTATATAAGGGGGGTAATTGATTGGCAGGTATCATCATGAAGCTCTCTATCGTTATCCCGTGTTACAACGAAAAAAATACCATTCAGGAGATAGTCTCGGCGGTGAAGAATGCGCCGCATCCGAACAAGGAGATAGTGATCGTTGATGACTGCTCTACAGATGGAACCCGAGAGGTTTTGCGGACGGTTATTGCCCCTCAGGTGGATAAAGTTGTCTACCACGAGGTGAATCAGGGCAAGGG
>JAFMIS010000055.1 GCA_017853915.1 bacterium | reverse complement strand
AACAGGCACGGACCGAGTCGCCGAAGCGTGTACTCTTCTGGAGCAGGAAGGAGCGCGTTTCGATCTGGTGGCTAATATTCAAGGGGATATGCCATTCGTTAATCCTTCGGTCGTTGATAGTGTTATCACGTCGCTTGCCCAGGCTGATGCGGAGTTCGGAATGGCAACTATTGGAACCCCGATTACGAGCAGAGAAGAATATGAGCGCGCGGCGTCAGTTAAGATAGCTCTCGGTGAATCGGGGCGAGCGCTTTATTTCTCGCGCGCTCCAATTCCCATGTGGAGAAATTTCCCAGGTGATTCAGCCATACATGCGGAAGATCCATTTGGCTACAAACATATGGGGTTGTACATCTTTCGCCGTGCCACGCTCGCGCGCATCGCGACGCTCCCAAAGGCTTTTACAGAGCAACGAGAGGCTCTTGAGCAGCTGCGGGCGCTTGCCCACGGAATAGCCATCAAGGTTCACATAGTCCCACGCGTGGCCGTGGAGCCGTGCATCGAGGTCGATACACCAGAGGACCTTGCGCGCGCGATAGAATACGCCAGGCAGGCGGGGATTTAGCTATCCCCAATCATCTGAAAAATACCAGATAACAGCTAGTTAGGTGCGACCCTGAGCGAGTCGTGTAGGCCACGCCGACAGCCAAAAAGCCCATACCATAGTGGGGTAGGTGCCCCAGGAAGATGAAAGAGCTATGCCGATTTTAGAGAGACTACCTAAGCCTGTTCAACTTGCGATCACTTCGCTTGCTCTCGCTTCGTGTTCAAAGGAGGAAACCCCACCTGATTCGATTCGTAGCGCAACCGCGGCTATGGAAAATCGAGTTCTGTCGAGCACTACGAAAAATTTTGACGCGCAAGCGGTTGAATTACGGCAGGTGCAAAGACCTATCTCACTCGCGCAGATAGCAGCCAGTCAGGATGTATCGGTAGAGGCGCTCGATCGATGGTCTGCGCTCAATGGTATCCACCGTGATACGTCTTTAGTGCCGGGTTCGCTGATTCGTTATATCCGGGCAGATTATAAGGTGCCGAGTGTGGATACCGAGCGGGGGGTCGATCCCAAACCGATTGTGGTGTCCCTTCAAAAAGGACAGACGCTCTGGGAACTCTCCAGGCAATTTAAAGTGCCGTTAGAGGCGCTCGTCGCGATTAATTGCTCTGAGGGTGAGCGGGAGGTTAGAAATCTGCAGATAGGCAAAAAGATAACGATTCCGATGGTTCAAGTGCTCTCTCGAGAAGATGGTATGCAGGTGCTTCTTGAGGGCTTACATATAACGAAACCCCAGGACTGCGAACGTGTGGCGCGTAGGCTTGTGAAGTGTGAGCAGGGAGGAGACGTACGGCGGGTCCATCTCGCGACGTGTTTTCAACACTTCTCCCCTGACCTTCGACGCCACATAGTTGAGTGTATCGCTGCCGGCCTGGATGCGGTGGCCGAACATGATGGGGGGCAGATTGAGAATGGCTCCTCAACGGGAATCATAGCGAAGCAGTATGCAGAAGCACTTCGCGCCGCGGTGGGCCGCTACTCAATCGATAATCCATTTCGGGTATCTCCGATTTCTTTGCTGGAGATAATAACTAATCGTCAGAGGCTAGAAGCTGGTAGTCCGGGCTCGTTGGGAGAAAAAGTAGCCCTCGTGTTTACCTCCGACGGTGACGCGAATGGAGCTTTCACCAGTATTAACAAAGTGATTGAGACCGCCATGAGGCAAGACGTATCCGTTGTATACTTTCAGACCGGGAGCTGCAGCGATCTTTTACGCTCGGGTAAGTCTTTGACGCAGTTTCTCGGTCGTGGGGTGGATTATCTTGTGGTAGGAGGGCATGGTGGCGCGATTGCCAAGGGCCGCGCGGCTCTGCTTGAACTTGGATATTCGAGTACTGTACGGAGGGCTTACGAGACAAATAGCCCCGCGATAAAAGATCTTCAGATATCGGGCGACAATACAGGGGTTCTTTGTGGGCTTGCCTCTCTTATGAAGCCAGGAGGAAGTATCGGCTTTGTATCGTGTTATTCGGGTCAAGGGCGTGGGCAAGCCCGCAATTTGGTAAATGGAGTTGTAGCTGCTGCTGGTGTTTCAGGGTATCGCGTACATGTCCTGGGGTGCGAGGCCGCGACGAATGTTGCTGAGATAAATTTCAATGCTAAGGGACTTGATATTAGGTATTGCGATGGTGGTACCTATGAGATGAATTCAGCAGTAGCAATAAAAAAGCGTCGCTGAGCTGAGCCTGGATTCGCCACTGCACAATCCTCTACATCCAGCGACAGCCGAGTCTTTGAATTTGATTCCGCGTCGCGACTATCAAGCGTGACCGCTGACGGCATAGAATACGAGCACGGTATTCCCATACTTTTTCTGGCGGGCCTCGGAGAGGGTCTGTAGGTCCAGCGGCTCATATTCCGTAGGATCAATCTGAACGATAACCTGACCGTCAGGTGTGAGTAGGTGCGGTCTCTCAGCGATAATTCTCATCGCTTCGATCCACAGCCCCTTAAACTGAGGCGGAGCGACATAGATAAGATCAAACTTCTTCGATGTGTTTCGTAGGTAAATAAAGGCATCAGTATGGCGAACCTCGGCTTTCTCGGTGAGCTGGGTGGTCTCAAG
This sequence comes from bacterium, assembly GCA_017853915.1. Lineage (GTDB taxonomy): Bacteria > Bdellovibrionota_C > UBA2361 > UBA2361 > OMII01 > OMII01. The sequence goes on along the minus strand of JAFMIS010000055.1, from coordinate 7,721 downwards.
ATTATCTTTGATGGTAGCTACTGCTTTGGCGTTGGTGTCCAGAAAGACGCAATGGTGCGCCCCTTGACTGAGCGCCTCAATGCCCACAGCCCCAGTGCCCCCGAAAAGGTCCAGTATCGCCATGCCAGGAAGTTGTGGTCGTAGCATGTCGAACAGGGGGGTCTTAACCCGATCAAGGATTGGGCGTGTGGAGTCTCCTGGAACAGATTTAAGTGGACGACCCCTCGCTGTACCGCCGATGACGCGCATTCGGATTACAACGAACGATTCATATCCCAGTTCTCAAGGTAGTCGCGAATGAACGCTAAGAACTGTCCGCCTAAGGCTCCATCTACGATTCTGTGATCATAGGAGAGGGTGAGGTAGCAGATCTGACGAATAGCGATCATGTCATCGATGACGACAGGACGCTTTTTAATCGCTCCGAGACACAGTATCGCCACTTGAGGTTGATTGATGATCGGAGTGCCGATAATCGTTCCAAAGACACCTGGATTTGTCACGGTGAATGTACCGCCCGCGACATCGTCAGGCAGAAGTTTTTTGTTGCGAGCACGTGCCGCGAGGTCATTGAGGGAGCGCGCGAGTCCCACCAGGTTCTTCTCTTCAGCTCTCTTGATGACAGGAACTATGAGTCCGGTATTACCAAGCGCGACCGCGCATCCGAGATTCACATGCTTCTTGAGGATAATTCGCTTGCCATCGATCGATGAATTCACAAAGGGAAATGCTTCCAGGGCCTTTGCTGTTGCTTCGAGGAAGAATGGAGTGAAGCTAAGGCTGAAGCCCTCGCTCTTCTCGAAAGCTGATTTGTGCTTGGCGCGCCAGTTGGCGATATTCGTCACGTCCACCTCTTGTATGGAGTACACGTGCGGAGATGTGTGCTTCGAGCGCACCATGTGTTCTGCTATAGCTTGTCGCATCGTGTCCATCATGACGACGCGGGTACCATCAGCGCCCCAGTCGGACGAGGGAGCTTGAGGAGCTGGGGACGGCTTCGCGCTCGGAGCGCTCGAGGCTCGCTCCGGAGCTGGGGCCTTTGCGCCGCGAGTGTCGACGTACTTCATGAAATCTTCTTTGGTTACTCGACCGCCTTGCCCTGAACCAGTGATGGAATCTAATTCAGCGACGCTTACTCCGTGAGTCTCAGCCAGCCCCTTCACGAGAGGTGAATAGTATCGGCCGCTGTCCTCCTTGGCCTCTGATTTTGGAGCCATCTGTTTTGGAGTCGCGGGAGCGGGCTTCTCAGCAGCCGCATGGCTTGCGGCCCCATTTTTTGAGGCAGCTCCGTTGGTTGAGGGCGTGGTTGCGCCAGCACTGCTTTCTGTATCAATGATCGCGATCTTTGTTTTAACAGGGACAACGTCTCCCTCATTAAAGAGTAGCTCGCTGATTACGCCGGCGGCGGGCGCTGGGATCTCTGAGTCTACTTTGTCAGTTGATATCTCAAGGATCACCTCATCCTTTTGAACTGACTCGCCCGGCTTCTTACGCCACTTCGCGATGGTAGCCTCTGCAATTGACTCGCCCATCTGAGGCATCAGCATATCTACTTTCATGTTAAGGGACTCCTCGAAATCAAAATATCATAAGGGTTATAAACCGTTAGCTGCCCAGGGGGAAGGCTCAGCAGCATACTGCATGAGTCCTCCCACCGCGGGTGCGAACCATGGCGCTTCTGTCGCGGGAAGTGCGCTGTGCGACCACCGATGACTCTAGTTCCAACGATTCTAACCGACACTGATAAGATGATATGTGCTCTTGAACGAGAGCCAGATTCTCTAAATAGGCGTTATGGCCAGCGATACGCTGTTATGCCGCTCGGTGAAGGGCCGCCAGTGGGGCCACCCTTTCTTTGGTTCTGAGTCGTTCAGAATAACAGGCAGCGCACGCAGGGAGGTATTTCTCCTCCGCTCCCAGCTCGATTGAGGGGCCCTCAGTAGTGGGCTCACCATTGAGAAGCTTAAGATTAAAAAGGGCGCGGCTGTTACAAAAAAAGCAGGTGGTTTTGATCTCAGAGATCTCATCCGCCAACTCAAGTAAACGGCGGGAGCCCTCAAAAAGCTCCGTTCTGAAATCAGAGCGAAGCCCATAGCAGATAACCGGAATGTCGAGCTCCGTGGCGATGCTTCGGAGCTGGTCGATGATCGTCTTGCTGACGAACTGGGCTTCATCCACCAAAACGCACGAGACTCCGCAGAAACGGTCACGCGACAGAGTGGTGGAGGGTTCAAGTAAGATGTCAGCCGGGCGCTCCAGCCCTGCTCTCGACTTAACAACACCCGAACCGAATCGCGTGTCGAGGGAGGGTTTCATCACCAAGACCTGTTTTTGCTGCTGGCTGTACGCGTGGGCGACCGCAAGAAGATTTAAAGTCTTGGCGCTTCCAACTGTTCCATAGCGAAAATAGAGTTTGGCCATACTTCTCCAATTCAAGCATCTCTTGTTTTAACGACCAGCATCTCTGAGTAGTTAGATGGGTCGGTCGCACGCAGTTGGAAGAGTAAAACACGCTGACTGGGGCTGTTCAACGGTGTCTTGGTCGTAATGGTTAAGTGCCTGAAGGTATGTATATTTTGATGCCGAGCTGGAGCAGCGTGTGTTCCCAAGGCTGTGAGAAATAAAGCAAAAACAATCAGTTGAAAATTAAGGGCACGCCAGCTTGCGATGGGCCTCCGGAACCCGTTTTTTCTGCGCTCGAAAGAGCGGTCTCCGGCATCTTACCAGGATGTATAGTTTCGTTCTCCCCGGGCCCTCCATTGGGTAGGAGTGGGGTTTTTCCACGACGCGAAGGTTTTATGAATCGACCAAAACTTGAACTTTATACTGTCTTTGCTTTCACGCTCGTCTGTCTCGGTTGTGGGTACATCTTGATGGGTGGACTGGAGCGGGCCTTCCGGGCAAACCCGATCTTCAACTCCCTTATCCTGGGAATACTAGTTGTTGGTATATGCGCTACCGTGCGGCAACTAGTGCGAATAGATTATTCGGCGCGATGGATGGCGAAGCGAATGAAATCGGCCGATATCAGTGAGCCAGTTCCATTCTTGCTGGTACCACTGTCTTCTTTGATCTCCTCGACACATCCAAATCCATCGTGCAGCGCGTTGTCTCTACGGGCGATGCTCGATGGAGTGTTTGCCCGTCTTGATGATAGTCGCGACCTGTCACGATACTTCATGAACGTTCTCATTCTTCTTGGACTCCTCGGAACCTTCTGGGGGCTTCTTCAGACAGTGGGTGGCATCGGTTCGGTAATCAGCGGCCTCAGCCTCGGAGAGGGAGATATCAAGGCGGTGTTCGATAATTTCAAAGAAGGCCTGCAAAAACCACTATTGGGCATGGGTATTTCGTTCAGTGCCTCTCTATTTGGACTTGCGAGCTCACTCATCCTCGGCTTTATGGATGTTCAAGCTGGGCGCGCCCAGAATCACTTCTGCGCGGAGCTTGAGGAGATTCTAGGGTCCAAAGACGCGATCCCTGAGGGAGCCGGAGAGCTCGGAGGCCTGAAGTTCCCCACGACGTACGGAAGCGCGGGATACCAGGACGCTGTTGTTCATAGTCTGACAGATCAACTCGATCGTTTGCAGAGGACCCTACGACAGCAGGTCGAGCTTCGAGTTGCTGAACAAACAAACGCCAGAACCTTGCAAGAGGTCCTCGTCGCTTTAGACGATCACCTCAAGTCACAACACCAATTGCTCTCTAAAATGGTTTCGTTTCACCAAGAAGCCGCTCCGATAATGGAGCGTCTCTCCACTTTGCTCAGTAGCACCAGCGTCAATTCGGTTGAGCAACACGCCCGAAGTATCGATCTGAGCGTCAAGGAGTTCGGCCGCCAGCTTGCAGTCGCCTCTGAGATGCAAACCGAAGAGCTTCGAGGAGAGCTTCGAGTCATCGCGCGACTCCTTGCGGGCCCGACACCAGGGCACACTGAGTTGGTTGCCGAGTAGAGTAAAGGGGGAGATATGAGCTACGCCTCTCGCCGTGCGAAGCGTCGTGGATTCGATGTGTGGCCAGGATACGTCGACGCGCTTTCGTCGATGCTGATGATGATTGCGCTTGTCTTGATGGTGATGGTAGCGGCGCAGTTTTATCTTTCGAATGCTATTAACAGCAAAGATATCGCCTTGGGCGATCTGGCTCAAAAATTACGCGCGTTGGCGGAGTCACTTTCCTTCGAGCAGAACACCTCGAAATCCTTGAAGGCGAAAAACGCCGAACTTGAGGCAACCTATCAAAAAGGGCAGGCCGAATTAGCGCTTCTCAGAACCACGGTGCTAGAGAAAGAAAAAGCGGTTTCGATACTGCAGGGAGAGAAGGACGCGTTAGGTGGCGAGCTTACGAAGACGAAGACTCAAGCTGACTCTTTAACGGTGCAATTATCAGCCCTCGGGAAGCAGATTGAAGAACTCAACAAGAAGCTCGCGCTTCTTACCGCCGATCTTTCGTCGGCCAAGAGCACGCTGCTCGATAAGGACAAAAAAATATCGGATCTCGATCAGAAACTAAAGAAAGCCATGCTGAAAAAGGTCGAGGAGCTCGCCGATTATCGCTCGGAATTCTTCGGAAAACTTAAACGAGCTCTCGGTAATCGACCAGAGATTCGGGTTGTAGGTGACCGCTTCGTATTCCAATCGGAAGTGCTATTCCCCTCGGCATCGGCGGAGCTTCAGGAGGGTGGTAAGCAAGAGCTGGTCAAGATCGCTGACACTCTGAAAGAGATGTCTCGCTCAATTCCCAAGGAAGTAAATTGGATCTTAACGGTCGTAGGGCACACCGATAAGCGGCCGATTAATACTGCAGCCTTCCGTTCAAACTGGGAGCTGTCGACAGCGCGAGCGCTATCCGTGGTCAAGTTCCTTGTCGAGGTGGGGATACCGCCGGAGAGGCTTGCCGCGACAGGTTACGGTGAATATCAACCGATTGATCCCGGTATCTCAGAGGAAGCGCTGGCGAAGAACCGCCGTATTGAGCTGAAGTTTAATCAAAAATAATTGCCGATTGATCCTGCCAGCGGTGAATAGCCCCTCAGGCTGTATTGCTGACCTGCAGGGGCTCTTTCGTCCGTGTCGCCCTGGCCGCTACAACTTAAAAACTCTATATAGTGCCATCTTGTGATTGCATGTGGATGGGTTTGCTAGGTAAGCTGCGGCGGAATTCCTGCCCGTGAGTGGCCCGGTATCCTTTTGTTCGGAGTAGCTATGAACGTGAAATTTGAGCGGTCAACAATTCTAGCCAGTTTTTTAACTACTCTCTTGTGTTGTGTGCCTCTTGGTGGGGCTAGTGCTCAACCGACCGCCTCCGATACGCCGCGTCAGGAGCGTATCGGTTTGGTTTTGGCCGGTGGCGGAGCGCTCGGTATGGCTCATGTCGGCGTGCTGAAGGTTTTGGAGGAGCAACGAGTGCCGATAGCTTTCGTCGCTGGAACGAGTATGGGTTCCATAGTTGGCGCCGCATACGCGACTGGGCAAACCGTAGGGGATATGGAGCAGGTGCTGATCGAGTCTGATTGGGATCAGATCTTCTCAGACGCGGTAGCGCGGGATGAGATAGCATTTCGAAGCAAGACCGGCCGCAATCGTGAAATTTATGGTGACACAAAGATCTCTCTATCTGACGGAAAACTTGTGACGCCATTTGGCGCCGTGCAGGGACAACGTCTTCTACCTGTCTTGCAAACGCTCTACAGAAACGCGCCGCCATCTCCGGCTGATTTTAATAAGTTCCGCATACCGCTGCGTGTTGTAGCCGCGGATATCGAGACTGGTGAAGCGGTTGTCGTCTCCAAGGGGGACCTCGCAACAGCGGTTCGGGCCAGTATGTCAGTGCCTGGAGTGTTCGCGCCCGTCGAGATGGATGGGCGAATGCTTGTTGATGGCGGAATTGTGAACAACCTCCCGATGGATGTCGTGCGCGGTATGGGTGCCGATCGGCTTATTGTAGTCGAGCTGAACGCCGACCTCAAAAAGAAGGAGGACTTGACCTCTCCTCTCAGTACAAGCGGACAGATCATATCGTTACTGCTGGCGCAGAATTCAGCTATTCAGAAGAAGACGTTGACGAAGAGAGATATCCTGATTGAGCCTGTTCTCAAGGGCTACTCAGCGGTCGATTTTGGTAAAGCAGCTGAGTTAATCAAGCTCGGAGAGGAGGCTGCTCGCAGAGTTCTTCCGCAGCTGAAACGCTTGGGGGTTTCAGAGCGCCAGTATGAGCGGTTTAAGACTCGTCGTGAGGCGGCAGTTGAGGAGCCGACGATCGAGTTCGTTACGATTAAAACTGACAAGCGTGGTTCAGAGGAGAAGATTGAGCATCTGTTCGCTGGTCAACAGGGCGCTACCTTAGATCGCGCGCAGATTGACTCAAAAATTGAGCAGATATACGACTCAGGGGAGTTTGTCTCGGTGAAATACGGTGTCGTAGAGCGGGATGGTAAGACCGGACTTGAGGTTGACGCGCAGCGTAAGCCGTGGCTGGACAATTACTTCCGCTTCGGCGCGGCGTTGCAAGATGATTTTAAAGGAGAGAATAACTACACGTTAGGTGGAGCCTATCGCGTTAATGAGCTCACCTCCCAAGGGGGATGGGCCCAGGGTGAGGTGATGGTCGGATTCTCACCTAAGATTTCGGGGGAGTTCTACGAGCCGCTTGAGTCGGGAAGTCCGTATTTCGTCTCCCCACGCTTCGATATCTCTCGACAAACCATCTATCCGACGCAGAATGGGGAGATCGTGGCGCAGTACGAACGCGCGCAATACTTAGTCGGCGCTGGTTTTGGTCGACAGCTGGGTCGCTCGGGCGAGATCCTCGCGGAGTATCGCGCTGCGGACGCTAATATCTCTCGACATATAGGCGATCCCGATCTTCCAGAGCAGAATTATCAGATCGGTGAAGTGGCGCTCGTCATGAATTACGACTCTGCTGATAATCCGGATTTCCCAACAACGGGCGTTCTCGCCAAGGGTGCCTTTGTTGAGTCGTCGCAATCGCTCGGTTCCAGCGATAACTTTGAGCAGTTTACGGCGTCGTTGTCGAAGCCCATTACATGGGGTAGGGATACTCTCTTGCTCTCGGGGGATTTTGGACAAGCAATCGGCGAGTTGCCAGTATATCGCTCGGCCACGTTTGGAGGCTTCCTGAACTTCTCCGGATTAACACAGAATTCGCTTTTCGCATCGGATTGGAGAGTAGGGAGATTAAATTATTACCGGCGCTTTAGCGAAGTTGGAAGCGCGCTGCTGGGTATGGGCTTCTTCGTGGGAGGTTCGCTCGAATACGGAACATTTCTCAGTGACGCGGCCGCGTTGCCTGATAATAAGGATCTCTTCGCTGGATCAACATTCCTTGGGGTTGACACCCCGATCCTTCCAATCTACCTAGGATTTGGTATGGCTGAGCAAGGGGAGAGAAGCTTCTACTTCGCTGTCGGTCGTTTGACCAGTAGGTAGGATCTCGCCGTCGCCTCCTCTAGTGACGTGCGAAAGTCCATGCCAGTGAAACTGACAATTACTGTGTCATAAAACGCTTTAGCGAGCAGGATCGCCACTCCATATTTCAGGAGATCTGGTTTCAGGAGCTATGGTGGTTAGAAGCGTACCAGCTCGCGCAACGCGGCGATGATATCCTCGGTTTGTGGTAAGACCACATCCTCAAGGAGCGGGCTATGGGGAACCGCTGAGGCGTACTTCATGCCGACCCGTTTCACCGGGGCATCCAAGTAC
>JAFMIS010000054.1 GCA_017853915.1 bacterium | reverse complement strand
CCCCGGACCAAGAGATTAAGAGTCTCCTGCTCTACCAGCTGAGCTACTAGCGCATCAGAATCGGAACCGCGGAAGTTTAAGCCAACTAACATGGTAGATCAAGCACCCCACCCCCAACCGCGGCATCAATCGAACAAGCTCGTGGTTTTATGAGTGCTGTTCTGCTAGGGTCTCACCTAAGCGGCTTTGCGTAGCGCTGACATGGGCTAAGTTATAGAAACCTCACAGAGCATCAATCATGCAATCCAAGGAGATCCTTAAGTTTTTTTTCGAAATGGGGCACCTCTCCCGAGTAAAAAGGGAGGGATGGAGGCTTTTAGGCATCGAACATCCGGAGAGCATCGCGGATCATACCCTACGAGCTGCTCAGATCGGATGGGTTTTGGGACATATGGAGGGGTATCCAAATCCTCATGAAATCGCCGCGATGTTAATCTTCCACGACATCGGCGAGGCTCGAGTTGGCGACATTCATAAACTCGCTAATCGTTACATTACGGTCGATGAGGCGGGCGCGGTGCGCGACCAAACTTCACGCCTCGGCGCGATAGGTCCTGAGGTCCTAAAATTGTGGAACCAGATCGAGGACCGATCCTCCCAAGCAGGCATTATCGCCAAGGACGCGGATCTTCTCGAGCTCGCCGTCCGCGCTCGAGAATATATAGAGCAAGGACACAAGGACGCCCAGGAATGGTTCGAGGCCGCTCGACAACGGGTTCAGACTCAATCAGCGAAGACCCTGCTTGCCGAGCTACCTACTATCTCGGCAACTGAGTGGTGGCACGGATTAAAGAAGATTGATTAGCGATGAAGACAACCTCTGAAAATGAGGTCGTTCGCGGCACGGTTGACCGGGTCACGTACCGAAACGCCACAAACGGATACTCAGTTATCCAGATAATTCTTGAGGACTCCAAGGACCGGATCACAGCTGTAGGAACCTGCCCTCAAGCGAAAGTCGGCTCGTACGTCATAATGACAGGTGAATTTATCTCTCACCCAAAGTTCGGTCGGCAGTTCACCCTCCACAGCCTCACTGAGACACCTCCATCAAACTCAGAGGGCATTGTTCGCTATCTTTCGAGCGGATTAATTCCAGGAATCGGAGAAAAAACAGCGGAAAGAATTGTGAACGAATTTGGTAGCTCCGCCCTCGATATAATTCGCTCAGAACCTGAGCGGGTCGCCGCGGTATCGGGGGTGGGTAAAAAGAAGGCCTCAATCCTTCACGAGGCGTTGGCGCAACAATCCGAATTCGACCAGATCCTACGCTTTTTAGTAGAGCACCAAGTTTCGCCGAACTTATCGGCGAAGATATACGAACGTTTCAAGGGTAAAACCCTAGAGATAGTAAAGTCCGACCCGTATATTCTCGCTCGTGAGATACGGGGTATCGGCTTTCACACCGCTGATACCATCGCGCTGAAGCTCGGGGTCACTCCCGACTCTCCACAACGTCTTCGAGCTGGGATCTATTTCGCGCTCGATGCCGCTTCCGATGATGGTCACTGCTACCTGACTCGACAAGCGCTTCTTGAGCGAGCACGGACCCTGCTCGGTATCGAGGAGACGGAGAAACTCTCCGAGCACATCGACGAACTGCTCTCTCAAAATATTGTAGTCACCTTCGACGGTGGGCTTTTTCTCGCGCATATGGCCCAGGCGGAGGATTCCGTGGCGCGATTCGTGGCGCGACGCACCTCACCTCGGGCCCGAAGCGAGGAGACAAAAGCAGCCACAACCGGGGCCATCTCCGAAGCTGAGAAAACTTTGGGAATCTCCCTCTCCGCTGAGCAACGGCTCGCTGTTGAGTTCGCGGCGACATACCCCCTCCTCATTATTACTGGAGGTCCGGGCTGCGGCAAAACAACGATCATCAAAGCCCTAACGTTGCTATTTGAAAAGAACGGCCTCTCGTTCGCGCTCGCTGCCCCGACCGGACGCGCCGCGCAACGCATGTCTCAAGTGTGCTCCGCTCCAGCTAGCACCATTCATCGACTCTTGAAGTTTGACCCCCTCTCTTCACGATTTGTATTCAATGAGCGCAACCCTTTGCCCTACGACGCTATAATCATCGACGAAGCGTCGATGGTTGACCTCCCACTCGCTCGAGATCTCTTCGCAGCGATCTCGGAGAAATGCACAGTCATCCTGGTAGGAGACAAGGATCAACTCCCCTCAGTCGGTCCTGGGCGCGTTTTCGGTGACCTCGTCGCGTGTCGCGATCTGAAAGTGATTGGACTCTCGAAGTTGTTTCGACGAGGAGAGGAATCTCAGATTAATTCGGTCGCGCACATGATCAACACGGGAGAAGTTCCTAACATTCCAACACCTGATGGCATCACTCGAACGGATGCTTACTTCATTCAGAGAGAAGATACCGCCGACGCGAGCAGATTGATCGAGAGCTTAGTAGCTGAGCAAATCCCAAAAAAATTTGGCTTCTCTGGGCCTGATATAGCGGTACTAACACCCACAAACCGCGGCCCCTTGGGCACCATAGAACTGAACAAGAGGATTCAAGAGCGGCTCAATCCACGAGCGACTCATCCGGAGTCGGATCTACTTGAATTAGGAGATGTGGAATTCCGGGTTCATGACCGGGTCTGCCAACGGGTCAATAATTACAAGATTGATCCGGCGGGCGTGTTCAACGGTGATATGGGCACCGTCACGCACGTCAATCAAGAGGACCAAAAAATAACCGTGGAGCTGTGGGATGGGCGCCTTATCGAGTACCCTCGCGGCGAGCTAGGTCAACTCTCTTTAGCGTACGCGGTAACTGTTCACCGCTCCCAAGGCATGGAGGTTCCCTGTGTGGTTCTTGCGCTCGACGACTCGCACTTCACTCTCTTGGAACGCCAACTCGTGTACACCGGCGTCACGAGAGCAAAAAAACTCTTGATTATCGTCGGCTCAAAGCGAGCCCTCGCTATCGCCGCCAAGCGAGCTCAAACCAAAAAACGATGCACCATGCTTCTTGAGCGTATCGCCCGGATTCTCGCCCCCTCTGAGCCCACCTATGTTCCCTGGGCGGAGGGCTAGTCACATTCTTCTCAACATAGCAGCGAAGGCGCCAGCCATAGAATGTCGATGCGGCCACGCTCGATAAAAACCCTCTGAGGTATGTAGCTCACTCGAAATCCGAGACGAAAGCCCCTCGTTCCTGAATTCAGGATGGGAGGCAAGAAAGGCCTCCACTACCTCCTCATTCTCAGCGCGATCGATAGTGCAGGTGCTATACACCAGAATGCCACGAGGCTTTACCAAACGAGTCGCGCACGACAACATCGAACTCTGGATTCCTACCAGCTCCTGAATTGTCTCCGCAGATTTTGACCATCGCGCATCTATTTTGCGTCCTACCGTACCAAAACCGGAACACGGGGCGTCGAGAAGAACCGCGTCAAAGAAACCGCTCCTCTCTGGTTCATCCACAAGAGCGTCTCGCTGCTCAACCACGACATTTGTAAGCCCCAGTCTCTCCACTGCTTGCGAGATAAGACCCACTCGCGAAGCGGTTTTATCACATGCATGGACAGTTCCTCCGTATGGCGCGATCGAGAGCGCGATACTGCAGGTTTTACCCCCAGGCGCAGCACAGAGATCCGCTACGAGCTGTGGGGTTTCGGCCGCGACGATATCAGAGACCACCGTTGAGCTCAGATCCTGAACAAAAAAAAGTCCCCGCTCGTAGCTCGCTAAACGATGGATCCTCACAGAGCGTGGCAACGTAGTAACACGGAGCGAATGGCGGGAAAACTCGACTATGTCTGAAGCGACCCCCTCTTTTCGCAGGATATCGCGGAGCTCTTCTCGCGTCGTTCGGAGCGTATTGACTCGGACATAGAGAGGGAGCGTTTGATTCGTGGCCGCGCAGAAGCGCTCCACTTCCTCTGACCCAAACTGCTCGCTCCAACGAGTAATGAGCCACTCTGGAAAGGTACGGGCTGCTAACCCAGAGCTACTACCAGCTTCTGAAGGTGGCTCGATCTTGCGCAATACCGCGTTTACGAGCTTCGCTAATCCTCGAAAGGGACCCGACTTGGTGATCTCAACCGCTTCGAACACAACATCCCGCTTCTTGGCCCGCTCCAGGAACAGGATCTGATATGTCGCGAGCCTTAACGTATGCACCACAGGTTTAGGGAGCGACTTCAGCCCCTTGGGCAAAAAAGGCTCCAGAGTCAGGTCTACAACTGGCCCCTGCTCCAAGACCCCCCGCACAAGTTGAACTAACAAAGGATACTCGTCCGCGGCCAAGGTCGAGCTATCAGCCTCCTGCCGTAGCAGAAGATGAACATACGCCCCGTCCTCCTCTACCCGCTCCAAAAGCTCAAGAGCCTTCCTTTTCACCCGTAAGATGTTCATGATGGTACAGTCTTAGCACGATTAGCAGGGTGGTGAAAAAGATTCCGTCGCTAGTCGTTTTTAACCTCCCTAGTAGGGACCAGTTAGGACACAAAGGTGAAGAGCCGGTGATTCCCCTATTTTGAACCGATGCTATCCTGAGCGATCTCATGAACTCACAACACGACAATCGGCTTATATTTTTCGAGATCCTGGCGACCAGCCTGGTCGATAATTCATTTCGTCGCGTCACCCTCAGCAAACCGCTACCATCGACCCCATGGAAACGGGTGGTAGCGAGCGTATATCGAAATTCTCAACACGAGATCCAGATTGCCTTAGAGTATGACGATGGACGTCAGGTACGGCGCGAAAATCTAGCCCCCGATGATGCGCGTGAAGCCATACAACGACTCCTCGACGAGTCCTTTACCACAGCTAACTTGCGATGGGCCGACGAAAACGCGCAGTTTGAGCGAACATCTCGTGGTTCATATCGACTAAAACGTCAAATAGTCGATCATGCTCCACCCCCAGTCATACAACACAATCGTGAGAAAAATTATCTTATCCCTCCATCAGCTCCTTTCCTTGTTGGACTTGGAATCGCCTCAGCGGGGCGCGGAGAAATAAAACGGGAGCGCTACGACAAATTTCGCCAAATAAACAAATTTGTGGAGATTATCTCTCACCTCCTGCCTGAATCGCTTACTACATCGAGTCGCGGAGTGCGGGCAATCGACTTCGGCTCAGGCAAACATTACCTAACATTCGCTTTAGGCGAATATCTGCGACACCTATCACCAGCTAGTTCGGTGATCGGGATTGAACAGAGAGAAGAACTCGTTACACTTGGAAGGGATGTGGCAAGCTCCCTGAGGTGGTCTCACCTTACATTCCAAGCAGGAACGATCGCCGATAGCGATATCAATTCAGTCGACCTCGTGATCGCGCTTCATGCCTGCGATACCGCTACTGATGACGCGATCGCGAAAGCGATCATGGCGGAGGTCCCCTATATCTGCGTCGCCCCGTGTTGCCACAAATATGTGCGAAAACATTTCGCGCCCTCCGCGGATTTAAAGCCGATCCTCCGTCATGGCATCCTTGAGGAGCGCTTCGCGGAGAGCTTGACCGATAGCCTGCGAGTTCTCGCGCTTGAAGCCTCTGGATATCAGACGAAGCTATTTGAGTTCGTCTCTTTAGAACACACCGCGAAAAACGTCATGATTACAGCAACCAAAACAGGGCGCCGAAATCAAGCCAGCAGGGAGGCCCTGTGCGCTCTTAAGGAAAAATTCTCTCTGCGAGATTTCTATCTGGATCGTTGCCTGTGGGGCTAACGCACGCAGACACTCAGCTGACTCTTCTCAAGCTAGCGCAGGTGATCAGGCAACTCTTTACACTGCGTGGTGTCGCGCTTACCCTGAGGATGCTGAGCTTTGAACTCCTTATTGAAGCATGTGATGATTGAGACGCCCTTCTCAAGCGCGGACTGCACATCAAACCTCTCACGTACTCCTGTGAGGGATTGATCAAGACAGGGCCGGGCAAACGCATGCACAATCTCACGACACCGGTTGGGATCTTCACCAAAACACAGCAGCCAATCTCGGCTTGAGCAGATATGATCCGTCATATCGGTCTCTATGATGCCTATCTTTTCCGCTTCAAGAGCCTCCGCGTCAGTAGTTACTGTGACGGCAGACCAGAGCATAATTGATACGGCGAGCAGGCGAGTGCCGGCCCTTAGTATCATCCTCCGGCTATTCATCGCTTTCGCTCTCCACTGTCTCATAAGAACTCCATCCACCTAAAACGTGTTGCCTGGTAAAAGAGACGTACTCGGAGCTCCTACCGCAATCCGCAGAGATGGGGTGCCCATCGCGCTTGGTGCTCCCGTCGTAGTTGCTTCTGGCGATGGGGTGGGCTGCTGAGTAAGGCTAGGTTGAGGCGTGGACGTCGCACTAATGTTGGGAGTCTGTGTCGGCAGCGCCGTGGGAGTCGGTACAACGGGTGTTGGACTCGGCTGAAGGCTATTGAAAAGCTGCCCCTCGAGTGAGTTTGGATCGAGAGGGGGCACATTCCCGTTCTGGTTCATCATAGAAGCGATCAACGCCCCAAGAAGTGGCGCACCCATGTTGGCCAGGCCTCCTCCACCAAACAAACCACCCCCTGGACCATCGGTCACATACCCGGTAGAGGTTCCGGGGCCATCATATCCCCAAAATTTATCTTCACCGAACGCGTTTGGATTTTTGTCCCATATCCCTGGCCGGATCGGATTCGGATCATCAAAAGCCGTTACTTTATTGCCGAAACCATAGCCGTTACCCTCATCGCGCATTCCCTGAGGTTCAACGTATCGATACCCATCGCTCAGTTTCTTACCATCACAGATCAGCCCATCTCGGAGGCGGATGATTGAGTGATTGTGATTCCAAACCGTTTGGACATCCCCCTTCTGAAGCCCAAACTCCTTCTGAAGAAGATTGTGTACATAGGCCGAGAACTCTGAGCAGGCATATCCCCGTTGATTCCCCCGTTCCAGGGTGTAGTAGCGATTTTGCAACGGATCCGCCGTTCCATCGCCGTTGCTATCTATGAGGCTATTATTAAATGTCTTTCCGGGATTTTCCTTTTCATAGAGCTCTTTGGCGCGTTTAAAAGCCGCTTTGTTAACATCCTTCTTAAATTCGTCGAAAGTTTCCCAGATGCACTCGACCGCGTACGCGACACCGACGCAGCAGACGAACGCTACAACCAGCGTCAGGAGCCGTTGTAAGGCTCCCCGCAGAGACTTACTCCGCAATACCAATATGCTTGAAGTCTCTCCCCGCAACTTATCCACAACCACCATCAACCTTGGCCGTTACGCTCCTCATTCGTAAGGAGCAATCAAGAACCCGATCTTCTAACTCTGGTCCGTGCATAAGGATATGAAGCCGAGACTGTTGAATGACGCATAAAACTAGTAATTACATCATTTTCGGAGCGCACCACGTTGAGGCTCGCACTCAAAACACCCTAAAAGAACCTTAACGAACAGATACGCTCCTATGTGCTTTAACGAGCAGAGCCCGGCTTTATAAGCGTTTCCCGGGCATCTCGCGATTAAGGTTCTTCGACCGATCTAGCGGGTGTAGCGTTTTCTAAGAGTCCGTAGCGACATCCCGTCTTTTGGAAATTGATTCACCGCGCGGGTGAATTACATGAGCCTAATTATCTAGGATCTCCCACTATACCGATAAACATCGGCACCCCTGAAGAGAGGTGCACAATCGCGAAAACAAAGGGGCGGTCAGCGCGCAGCTGTTTCACGGATCCCTCGTGTGGCATCGCGCCGAGGGGCATGATAACGGCTGTGGCAGCCGCGGCCTCCGTGCCCTCCTCATCAGTTTCAACGAAACTCTCGTGCACTATCGCGCTGATTAGGGCTGGAAGTGTTGATATTCCCGAAAAATTGGCATCTGCGGAAAAAGCGGAGGGCACACCGAGCGCCGCTATGGATTTGGCAAGATCCCTGCGCTGCCGAATGCTAAATCGCGGCATACTCAGCTCCACCTCCACGTATTGGCTCGAGCGTACTACCTGTCGCAGCAGCGAGGGCGAGATCTTCGTGGCGAGCTCAGAAGTCGACAACCGCTCCCTTGGAACCAGCAAGGCGAAGCCGTACGATTCACCTTGATACGGAAGAAGCGCGCCTTGCCAATCTGAAGACTCAAAATAGGCCAAACTATGGGCGCCGTGCATCATCGGGACCTGTATCGACTTTTTGCTTTCCAGCCAAAAGTCCTCCTGCGTCGTATCCCTCTTCTCAAATGAGTAGATCCACTTGCCTCGAAAATACAAAGCATTCACGAGAACAACGCTGGTGTCGGAATCAACGCTACCGGGGGAAAGCAGGTTTGGAATACGTGAATGCGTTTTGCTTGAAACCCAACTATTTATAGCCTCTATCGCCTTCTCAGGATGGGCGGATGTAATCGAACGAGCCTCCGCGGAGAGAGACTCCACGACAGCTTTTTGATAGCTTGGGAGTATCTCTCCCCTATCGCTCACCCACACGGAATTGGCCACACTGCAGGCAGCTCCCGAGCCCTCCCCTTGGATCTCTCGATTGAGACGCCCATACGCGCTAAATAGATCCGCGGAAGCTCCGCCAAAAAGCAACGAGTCCAACTCGCTGGCTGTCTTCTCATGGGCGCCGAGACGCGCCAGCGCCAGTCCTGAATGCACGCTGTATGGTGAAAAGACCCTCTGGGCGTGATCGGTATCTCGCCGTAGCAACTCCACTCCAATTTCCCACTGTTTGCCGACTATCGTCTCCATCTCACCCCGCGGCTCTCCGAACGCCGATACGCTTTGGATTGCAAGAGCGAATACGATCATGGCTTTGATCTTCATACAGTTCATCTTAAGCGGAGCCCCGCGCGCCCGCAATCCGGGTGGATAGGCGCCGGCCTCTTGATCAGAAGGGTTATGCTCCTCAAGAAAATGACATCGCTTAGGCTGCTTCATAACTACCCAATCCTATCTAAAAGAAACCAAATAGCATTAACGCTGCATGACGCGTCTTTTACCTCTTCACACGAGCAGGGCATCCTATCCCTTCACCTCAGTGGATGATCGCTCGCTCATAAGCGACATCAAACGATCGCTCTCCTCCTTAGCCCACTGGGTAAAATCACCGAACGCGTCAGCTGCCACCTTAAACTCAGCGATGAATCCATCGACATCCTTCGCCGTGACCAGATTCTCCAGACTGCGACTTGACTCAGATAATGTGTGAAGCACATCCTTTACAAACGGATTGAAGATCTGGATCTCCGCATAGAGCCTCGGATCTTGCGCCAAGATTCGCCCGATCATCGCTATGCGCAAACGGTACACAGGGCTACTAATTTCCAGACTCTTGCCAGCTACAAAACCCAACCGGGACATGCAATGCGCCGCGGCGATACTTTGAAAGTGCGTCAGTCCCTGAATTATCGCCATGGATCGGTCGTGTTCCTCAACCCCCATGGATACGAGATTGATGCCGCGCCGCTCAAGGAGCGTCTCAACACGCGAGCCCTGATTTCCTGCGCGTATCCGACACACGACACACGTCTGTCCCTTGTCCGTCGATAGCGAGGGCGCGAACATCGGATGAAGCGAAAGGATTTCACACCGAAGCCGCGAAAGAATCGGGAATATGTGAGACTTAACCGAGGTAAAATCAACGAGGAGGTGATGAGGCTTGAGTACGTCCTCTATCTCCTCTAAAACTGTCGCGGTGACCCCAATCGGGACGGATACAAAAACGATAGTCGATTCTCGAACTAAATCCCGGTTACTCGGCCCAGTTCCGAGATCCGAAATTACCACCTCATAGCCATTATCTCGACAAACACTCTCAGCCCAACGACCAAACTGCCCCCGTCCCCCGATAATACCAACCCTCAGAGCTGGATGTTCGATGCTCTCTCTCACCATAGAACTCTTTATACCTCCCTGGAGTCACCTGGATGACGGTCGTCACTGACTCAGCCGCCCCTCAAACGCTGATTTATGAAATATCCCCGCGCGATCTTTGGATGTTCTGACTCATGACATGATAGCTCTAATTTATTCCGACAGACATATGGAAGTATTTGGGAAATGCGCTATTCTAGAACTTCCATGAGCCAAGGATCCCAAGAACAAAAATCTCTCCTGATCGAAGTCGCTTGGGAGGTGTGTAGCCAGATCGGAGGGATCTACACCGTCATTAAAACCAAGGCGCCGAATATGGTGGACCGCTGGAGGGATAATTACCTCCTCGTTGGTCCCTATCACCAACATACAAGTGCCCTGGAGTTCGAGGAGAGCGCCCCACCCGATTCCTTAAGACCAATAATCGACGGTCTCCACGCTCAGGGTATACCTACCCACTATGGGCGCTGGCTCACGGATGGGAGACCATCAGTGTTGCTACTCGACTATCGAGCTCGCTACTCCAAGCTCGGCGATGACAAGTACTTCCTTTGGAAAGACAAC
>JAFMIS010000053.1 GCA_017853915.1 bacterium | reverse complement strand
AGTAGTATGAGGCTCCGAATATGGGTAGCGCCATACTCACAAGTAGGTGTTCCTTCACAGTTCAACTACTTATAAAAAAGCGATCGATCGTCCTATCCTTGACACGCATTTCGATGCTTACCTCATCCCCTGCTTAGGGTCTGAGGGTTATTTGGACCTCATGATGCGGCCAAATACAATAGTTCAACTACTTTCATAAAAGCGATCGATTTGCCTACCCATTTACGACGGGCAGGTTGCTCCTGAGAAATTGTAGTTCTCATCGGTGATAGCAGAGCATAGTACCTGGCCCCCACCTGAGGTAATTCCAGGTCCGGCCGAGATGAAGGTTCCAAATACTCTGACCGTGCCTGTGTCGTAAGCGGATATTCCTGTTTTCCCGGTGGAAGTGATGACGGTTGAATTGCGGATATCGACCGCGGCGCCACCATCGGCTATCACCACCCCGTCTACAGTCCCCCCGGACGTAGTTGTGCTCTGAAGGTAGCAGTTGTCGAACGAAGCAGTGGCTGAGTTTGAAATAAACACCGTCGGGTTATTATCTGCAGTGTAACTTATCGCTCGGAGACCTTGAGCACGCACATGGGCATTCGATCCGAAGGCCTGAATGGTTGAGGCGTGGCTCACAGACGAGGTGATGTCGAGGAGCGAGTCGAGGATGGTGAAGCCTCCATCAACCAGCACTCCTTGCGATGCTTGACCCGATAGTTTGACTACGACATCGTATACCTCAGCTTGGGCGTTTTGATGTATGTCGATCCCGGTAACATTAACTGCATTGACCATATCGATCCTTGCTCGCCGCACACGCAAACTTCCAAAGTTGACATCGAGTCCGGTCACAGCCCCAGGAATACTAGTCAGATCTCCCTCAATCGAAATATCCTCCATATTTGCCGTAGCGCCTGATGTATTGAGTCGAATAAACATGGAGACGAGTGAAGTCGATGGTTTTAGGGTGAGCCTTGAGATTGTGACGTTGTCTGAAATGAGAAGCCCCGTGGTCCCCGGCACAAGCAGAATCGTTGAGCCGGTCCCACTTCCCTCTAAGCGCACATTGGCTGGAACTGTATCTGAGGAGGCAGAGAGTGGATACGAGCCTGGTCCAACTTTCACCACCACAGGATTGGTTGCGGTTGGCGTCAAGGCGGACGCCGCGGCGAGCGCGTTCGTTATCGTCGTATAGGGCGCGCCAGATGTCGCGACATGAATTACTCGAGCGGGCTGAGGGATCGCGTCTACCGATCCTTGCAGGGATGCAATGTCTCCCTGAGCGGTTGTCATGTTACTCTGCAAGGACGTCACACTACTCTGCAGAGTTGTGACGTTGCCCTGAAGGGATGTAACGTTACCTTGAAGAGATGTCGCGCTCCCCTGGAGGGAGGTCACACTCCCTTGAAGCGTTGTTACGGAACTTGAGATCGGGTCGATTCGAGAGTTGTACGAGGAGCTAGCGAATCTTGTCTCGTTCGCCTTACATTTTGATCGAGTCACCATCTTTCCAGTCGTGCTGTTAAGGCACACCAACTGAGGAGGCGTGCTTTCGGCAACTCCAGTGGTTGGCAACAGGGCAAAAAGTGTCGTTAGGAGACTAACTATTTTTGCTGCACGCATGATCGATCCTCCGTTTGATGTCTTTGCTGGACCAGCATGCTGACAGTATCCGTTGATACATGAGCCCAGCTCTATCTCTGTAATGATGAACGCTAAGGGCAGAACGACACATCTCGCAATAGGAAAAGGAGATTTTAGTTGTTTGTGTCAAGATCAAGGAGGGGAGCATGCTGCCTCTCGTGCTCGTGCGGAGCTGAATCCGCCGACTAGGTCATTATCGCTGCGGCGTGCCTAACCTTTCCTCTGTTATTTAACCGGGGCGACCGGCCTCTTCTGCCTTTGTTTTGACCGCCTTCTACCCCTTGGTGATGGTTGACAGGTTGGGCAGATATGGGTCCCCCGTTGAGCGACAACTAAGCGCGTAATGGTGTCACGGCACCGAGAGCATTTTTTCCCATCTCTGCCGTAGACTCGGGGGCGGTACATGCCGCCATCGACCACTCCATCTCCGAAGTCGCACCCTAGTTTCTCAATAGCTTCTTGAAGGGTCTCTTGAATAGCGCGGTGGAGGTGGTGAATCTCTTTGTCGGCTAGTCTGTCGGCTTGAGTGAAGGGATTAACTTTAATTTTCCAGAGGACTTCGTCTACATAGATATTACCGAGTCCAGCGATGACACTTTGATCGAGAGGGACAGGTTTAATTCTTCCTGATTTTCGGGAGAGTGCGCTGTGAAGGGCCTCGGGAGTGAATGAGGCTTCGAGTGGTTCAAGCCCGAGGTGTCCCACAACTTGGTTTGGGTCTTCGCACAGGGACATTCGACCAAATTTTCTGGTGTCCGGGGAGTGTGTCCCTCTTGTGGGGCCTAACGCATAAATCAGCAGTTGCCGCCCCTCTTCAAAGCTCTTATACTTTAGTGAGCAAGGCGGCAATCTGCTGCATTTTTTTGTTATACTCCTTTTAGTTGGAACGCACCATGAAAAGAGCCGCCGCAGTTCAGTATGTTACCGATGAGAAGGGTCGCAAGAAATCAGTTATCCTCCCCGTTGAGACCTATGAGGAAATGCTTGAAGACATTCAGGATCTCGTTGCCGTTGCTGAGCGTCGAAAGGAAAAGACGATATCATTCGAAGAAATGAAAAAGAGGCTAAAAAAAGATGGCCTACTATAAGGTCACTTTCAAAGCGTCAGTAGCTAAGGACCTCAAGCGTCTAGATCGATTGGCAGCCCATAGGGTACTTAGAGCAGTGGAGTCTTTGCGGGAGAATCCGTTTCCCGCTTCGTCCAAAAAATTGATTGGATCAGAACATACTTTTCGGATTCGAGTTGGAGACTATCGCGTCATTTATATCGTAAACAAGCAGGGGCGAGAAATCGAGATTCAACGAGTGCGGCATCGCAGAGATGTATATCTTTAAACCTGAAGATTCTATGAACGCCGAAGCATTTAGCTTGCCGACTGCGCCTGGGGTTTAAAAATAGTCACGACTTTTCGAGTCAAACCATCAGCCAGCCTTTTATGATTGTCGGTATTTAGGTGAATGCCATCTGTCTGACTAGCCTGAGCAACAGAAGCCGCATCAAAAAAATGACAACCGTGCAGCTCGGCAAAACTCTGATAATGTGCCGATAAAGATTTTGATTTCTCAATTCCATCTGGAAACTGATGCAAGATACCAAAATCATCAGTGCTGGTAACATGAGGTGGTGATACCAACAAAATCTGCTGAATTTTGGGGCTAAAGTTTCGGGCCGCCACTAGCAAGCTGGCGGCTCCACGACTGATATCGAAGGCACTGAGATTAAAGTTGGCTTTCAGGTCGTTTGTGCCCAGCATAATTATCAGCAGATCAAGCGGGCAGTGCGTCTCTAAGGCGACTGTGAGGTAGGCCAATCCGTTGCGATTCGGACTGAAGGGGTCGTCAAAACAAGTGGTGCGGCCACAAAGTCCTTCCTCAATGACGCGGAATCCATGACCTAATGAGTCTTGGAGAATACCCGTCCAACGCTCATGCCAAGCGAAGCGGCCATTACCACCAGGAGGATCTCCCCATGTATTGGAATCGCCAAAGCAAAGGATCGTGCGCATCAAGTTCTCTCTAGGGAGTATAATGTTTACTTACTGCGGGCGGCCAAAAACTTTCAATTGCACCAAAGACTTACGCCCGCTCCGCCAGCTAAGATTTGTTATGCCGCAAACTACGCAATAGATGTACCTAACAACTCTATCATTTCAGCAGTTAAGTTAGAGGACTCACCAGGCAATAGACTACGTGCCCACGTAGTTAATTTTTCGCGTGCAATCTGCCCACATTTAGGTAGGACACCATCAACTTGGGAAACAACGTTAGTTAAAAATTGTATCAACATTTCACACTCGTTACCCATGGCACCAAAGATCGCAGATCCTGCTGCGTCAGCTATTATCTCCTTGCCGTCTAAATGCAATGATTTCTTTGGTATCTCAGTTGAGACAAGTGTCAATCGACCCTCTGACTCTCTACACATAGCTTCTAATATTAAGTGCAGTTCTCCCGCGTGATCTATCGGTAAGGCAAAGAGACCTGCCTCCTTGTCACTGTCTCTTGGAACAGCGAGACGGCCTAACGCGTTCGGAACGGATTCTCGATCCTCACTTTTAACTGAACTGCCTGTACTTTGCATTTCACCCATACCAAACTCCTATCACATTAAATGTTTACGGTTGTTATGCTCATAAACTTACAGACGTGACATAAATTTATCGTAGTAGTCTTTACGCGATCATTCTGGGCGGTATAACATAGTATTGTACAGATCTGCCCATCTAGACAAAATCCATCTCTTGGATGGTATCTCTGCCCCGACTCTTAGAGCAATAAATGTAAAAGTCCTCGCAATTTCAAGCCGCTACATCTTGTAGCCCCACCGGGTACATCTACCGAATTCGGGTAGATGGGCAGATCTGGCCATCTAAGCATCTTTGTTGACTCGACGTCGGGTGGTACGCAACCTCGGGAGTAAGCTTCCGATTAAGTACAACCAAGGCGCGGCCGTAAATGGTGGCCGAGGTGATCTGCTTACGCCGCTTGAGTTGTGCCACCGAGAGGCACTACCTCCACTAGATTCGGCGCTCCGTGGCATTTGATGGGAAGGGCCGTCCACAGGAGATGGGGCAGGGCGAAATAGTCGCATTTCTCTCTTATATGGACTTCCGCGCGCATAGACATCATTTATGGCGCCCCATAAACAACATCGGTTCAGCCGATAGGTTCTTGCCAAGAAGTCAATTGATGATTGTATAGTTTCCGGAGCGGGGTATAGCTATGGCCGATACTGTCGATTCATTCACAGAAACAACGAAGCGAGGATGGGGAGCGAAGCTGCGTAACGCGGTGTCGGGCCTGGTGATTGGTCCGCTCATGGTTGTGGGGGCGATTCTTCTGCTGACCTGGAATGAGGGCAGATCGGCGCGCATGGCAAGTGCCCTATCTGAGGGCGAGAGGATTGTAGCTCCGGTATCAAACACCACTGTTGATCCCTTATTTCAGGGAAAACTCGTGTATGTTCAGGGAGTGGCGTCTACATCAGAGACCTTAGTCGATGATATCTTCGGCGTGTCTAGCCAGGCGCTTCAACTTCGTCGTGACGTCCAGATGTACCAATGGAAGGAGTCAGAAAAGAGCTCTACCAAAAAAGAAATGGGGGGCGGAGAGAGCACAACAACAGAGTATCGTTATAGCAAGGAGTGGTCCGCATCTCTTATTAATTCAAACGATTTCCGACGTCCTGAGGGCCACACGAATCCTACGATGTGGCGCTATCATCCAGATAGCTTGCTTGCTCAAAACGCGCATATCGGAGCTCTGGCGCTCGATCCAAGCTTGGTGTTTAAGATTGGCGGCGAGCAGCTATTGCGGATTCAAGACAAAGCTCAGTTGCGCCCTGATTCGATAACGGCCGATATCTCTGCCTATGATGGGGGTTTGTATGTTGGATCCGATCCAAGTAAACCGCAGATCGGAGATCTAAGAATAAAATTCTATCAGGTTCGACCGGGCAACGTGAGTATCGTCGCGGGTCAGCAGGATGGGCGCTTGATTCCGTTCGTAACATCAAATGGCACTGAGCTGGCGTTGGTGCAAGCGGGAGTACACTCGTCAGCCGCGTTATTCTCGGCCGCGCGCACAGAGAATCGAATAATGACATGGTTGGTGCGCCTGGGGGGCTTCGTCCTGGCAACGCTAGGCTGTATGGTGTTCCTGTCGATTTTCGTGGCGCTTGCTGATGTAGTTCCTATTCTCGGTAGTATTGTGGGCTTCGGCACTGGGTTGATCTCGGTGGTCGTGGGGCTGATTGTATCTGCGCTTACGATAGCGATTGCTTGGTTCGCATATCGGCCCTTGGCCGCCGCGGGTTTGATGGTAGCCGCTGTTGTTGTTTCAATCGTGCTGATTAGACGGCGACGAGCAGCGCCGAGAACCGTGACGCCAAAAGCTAGGGCTGCATAGTATACCGGGGTGATGGCTATAGCATCGGTTCTTGCGGTAGCGAAAAGCGGGTCCTTCGCTCGTGTAATTGCCGAATAACCAAGGAGCGGAACGGCTCCAATCCACCCATCTCTCGTACTTGATCGCGCACGTGAGGGATCTCGCGAAGTGATACTTCAAAGGCTGGTGATCGTATGTAGTCGTAGATCGCCAGGACTGGCGAGCCTCGATACACTATCTCCAACATCGAGCGCGCGCTACTGTTGTAGGCCAGTTTGGTGGAATCGAAATGCTCAAGGGAGAGCTCTGTTGGTAGGTCTTTAATGTGGAGAGGCCTCGATGCCGTGGGAGAGGTAAGGGCGAGAACGAGCTCGCCGACTGTTTCGCGAGCTTCTTTCCGGTTGACCCACCGTGAGCGCTCACTGTCGACCTCCCAGCCTTCTGGAATGTCGGTCGTGAGATTCACTGACGCGACCTCCATAGACCAGAGCCCATTTGATACTCGCGAGAAGTGACGAGGTTTCAGGCCCTGATAGTGGTTGGCCACAGCGCGGTCTGGGTGATGCTTCAAGTAGTCTAGTATACCTGTCACAAGCGGATAGCCATAAGCCCGCTCGAGAACCCCCAACGGGCAGAGCCCACAGAAGAAGCGGGTGTCTTTGAGCCACTCAGAACGAAATTGCTCCGGCACTCGAAAGATATCAAGAGGGTGTTGCCGCGCGATAGCATCCATCGCTTCATGGAGGGCCTCCCGCGCTAGCTCCCTTTTTGGGTTGCCATCGGCATCGTGCCATGAGTTTATGCGCGCGAAATGATACGGCCGAAGTTTTTGGAAGTGATCTCGGACCTCCTCTCGAGGGTGATGGTGAAGGTAGTCGATTATCGCTGCCGGTAGCGAGCCCTGATAGACACAGGGGACAACGCCGCCGAATGTTCGATTAAACCTAACCTTGCATGAGTTAAAGTCATCCTCAGTTATCTCTGTAATTAATTTCTCAAGCGCAGGCATCAAGGTTGGTGACGGAAGAGGCCTTCCGGAGGGATTGCCGATCAGGTGCTCAACAACCTGGCCGACTGCCACGCGCGCCAGTCCCTTGTTGTGCCACATATTCGATCCGTCTGAGTATTCCCAGGAGTCGATCCCGTTATCCGCCGGCTTCGATGAGGAAGTCCAGATCTCATTCTGTAATGGAATGTGCTCCTCCGCGAGGTGTGTCGCTAACCGACGGACGCTTGGCAGGCGATGCTGATGAAAATAAGTTAAGAGCGCCCGAGTGGGGGAATTCGCGAATACCGTGTATAGCGAGCCAGCAAGGCGATGCTCTTTGAAATATTGGACATCAAATGTGCCCGGCCCAATTGACGTTATCTGTTGGCGGAGAGAGCGATACGATAAAGCACGCTCCATAAGAACAAGAGAATTGAGTTCCCCTTGATGACCCTGCAGAAAACCATTCGGGAGTTGCTTGAGGCGAGATCCCTCCACAAGGCAGTCGTGAATCGCTACAAGGAACGGTCTCATGAGACCCTGGTAGTAGTGGTCAAATGCACGTAGATTCCGCTGGGCATCGTGCTGCTCAAGCCGGTCGTTCGCGCGCCCAATGTCGCTAAGCGCGATGCTAGCGATCGGTGACAAGATATCTCCGCACAGAAGGGCGCGGTGGTAGCGGTACTCAGGATTTAATCCCCGAACGATGTAGCGAGCCTCGTCGTGGGGAAGAGCCATAAGAGTTCCAAGAAGCTTCTGATAGTCGAGGGTGCGCTCCTCTCTCTGAGTAAGGCTTGCGGCGAGAAAACGGTTGAAGAATCCGCGCGTCATTCCCTCAGCCCCATGTTCCCCTACGCTGTCGAGTGGAAATGAGCGAGACAGAGCGCTTTTGATGGTGTTAAAGACCTCTTTATGCGAGGCGGAGTTGGTGCGCATGAGATGCTAGTTTGTCGTTTGAGACCTCATCGATAGTGTACCTAGATCGTTTGGGTACTCAAAAAAATCGCTTTGTGCCCTGTCATGAGGGGGTTACGGGGTGCTCATAACGCTGTAAGGGCGCGCTCAAGCGGATTACAGGTTTTCTGGATTGAAGAAGAATTGGAATGTGTTAGAGCTGCTCCTCGCAAGGTGGTTGCGGATACCATCAGGTTTTATGGGGTTCCCGGGAGGCATGCCGTATGTCACGGAAGGACCAGGAGTACCGCAAGAGGCGAGAGCGTAAGAAGAAAGAGCAGCGAAGAAGAGAAGAGGAGCAGCGTCGCTCAAGGGCGGCGCCGAAAGTCTTGGATGTTCTAAAGAGCTTGCGAGAGATCTTCCATCAGGACACATCACGCGCCATCGCCTTGGCGCTCACAGGTGGGCTCTCCGATGAACAGATCGCTCAGCAGCTGAACGTTCCCGTTTCTCGAGTTCAGCGCCTTCTTGATCTTGTAGCTGATCTTCCGCCGGCTGTTAGCACAGTACTTCAGGCTCACCCTGAGGTGTTGTCTAATCCGGACGCTTTGGCCGCTATTATCAGTGTTGTAAGGCATCAAGACTCATAGTCGTTGATGTTGTTACGGTTGTGAGCGGGGTGAATGGCTTGCATGCAAGCTCATTCACCCCACCGCGCCCCTTGCCAATCTTCGATAGCCCGAGGTTGTAAGCTCCAGGTTGCTATGCGCTCGTAACGCTTACCTTGCGCGCGCCCCTTACTACCTTCGCGGACTTCGGAATGCGAACCGTCAGTACACCATTCTTCATCTCCGCGGTAGTGTTGTCCTCATCAACCTCCTCGGGAAGTTGGATGGAGCGTTTAAAGGAACCAAAAGCTCGTTCAACGTGAAGGTGGTCTCCCTCCTTGTCATCGCAACAGGCCTTCTTCTCCCCGCTCAAGGTGAGGATGTTGTCACGCAGCTCTATTTCAATATCTTTAGCTTCAAGCCCCGGGAACTCCCCGGTGAGGATATACTCCCGCTCCTTTTCGCATAGATCGATCGTGGGTCGAAACGAGGTAGCCGACCGATTGTTTTGAGTGAGGGGAAGAGTGTCCTCGAAAAGCCGGTTCATCTCGTCAAACAAACTAAGCATCGGATAGTGGCTCGTCCTGACAAGACCGCGAGGTGTTTTTCCATGTGCGCCGAACATAGGTTTTTCTCCTTATATATTCAAAATATAGACTGTTCAGAGCTCTTACTCTTATTAAGTAATCACTGAAATTCGAATTTCAAGGGCAGCTATGCCGAATGTATCTGGGCACTACGAAGAGCCTGTCTTACGCGCATGATAACGGTGAAGTTGTAGAGGCCATGCAGGATCGCTACGCTGAAGAGAGATCCGGTGGCCCATGCGACTACCCACAAGTATATACCCACAGCGCCATAGAGTGGAATCATCGCGGCGAAGCGTCTGAAGTTTCCAATGAAATGAACTGCCGCGAAAAGCAGGCTCGTGATAACGCAGCTCGCCCACTGCGGTAGATATACGATAACCGCCGAGTGTAGGGCTCCTCGAAAGAAGAATTCCTCGCAGCCGCCCGACAGAATCGCGATAATAAGCGCTGTAAGCGGAGGCGTGCGTTGACAGAGTGGAATTATAATCTCTCGTGAAAATCTGCTGTAGGTTGAGGTGGGATATCGCAACGATCTCTTCCACGCGATCTCGTTGGCAAGAAGGAGGGGGAGTGTCAGGGCAGATCCAAGCGCAAGCGCGTGGAGTGAGGGACGCCAGTCGACAGAGAGTGAGAGAAGACGCAGTAGTAATTCACCGGCGACAAGTAGAAAGCCCTCGGAGATGATCGCCGCGGTCAGAATTCTCATTTGGATTCGTTGTACGTATCGAGCCCGAGGCAAGACACAAGATCATAGGCTGCTCGCTCACTCGCCTGTTCGAGGACATGATTGAGTTCTTTCTCAAAAGCAAACGCGGAAAATGAGGAAGACTCTCCCACGGCCACGCACTCGCGAACTACGCCTGAGGGTGAGTGGTATTGGCCCAGCAAAGTCACCGAAGCGCTGGGTCGCCGCACAAATAGAAGATCGTATCCGTTTACGTCTGAATCGGTTATCGAAACAACAAGACGGGGTCGTTGCATTCCTGAGGCGGATGTCGGCGCCACAAGCCCATGCTTACCAAAACCTGCCTGAATAGTGAGCTGTGAGCGAACGAGAGATTCGAGGTGGGGCGCATAGACTCGAGTTACCGGGATAAACAGGAGGAATTGAAAACCCAGAGCGTCATTTGGTTCAGCCGTAGTGAGGAATAGCGGCATCTGAACCTCAGCGGAGTCTACCAAGCGCCCGATATCATCGGACAGTTCAAGCTTCGAGAGGGGAGTAGAAAAACACCCTGATAGGAGTGTCAGGAGCGCTACCAATCCCAGTTGACTCCGTCGGCAGGCGGATTTGTACAGGGGGCGCGTCCAGGATCTTAGTGAGATTGT
>JAFMIS010000052.1 GCA_017853915.1 bacterium | reverse complement strand
ACGGAGCTGGGTTTCTCTATCTCAGATACCGATACCGGCTCAACAAGCCATAGTGGCCGCTGAGGACGCGCGGTTTATGGATCATTGGGGCATCGATGTATGGGCGATTGGAGACGCGTTGGATGATGAGTCCTCTCGCCCCCGAGGGGCCAGTACAATCACCATGCAGACGGTTAAGAATGTATTCTTGTGGCCGGGGCGAAGCTACATACGAAAAATCATCGAGGCAGCCATGGCACCTATCGCGGGTGTGATATGGGGTAAGCGCCGAACGCTTGAGATGTATCTGAATGTCGTAGAATGGGGAGATGGCATTTATGGCATTGAGGAGGCGTCAAAGACATATTTTCGCCACTCGGCGAGCTCTCTGACAGTCACTGAGGCAGCAGCGCTCGCCGCAATCTTGCCGAATCCACGCAAGCTCTCTCCTCAGCGGATGTCTCATGCTACTCGCAAAAGATTTGAGCGAGTGTTGCGTGAGTGGGAGGGCACCAAAACGCCTACCACCTACGTTTCAGTGCGTGCTCGAAAGCGCGAGACCCGAGGGCGATCCTAGCCTCCGATTCGGAAGTATTTCTCCGTAGGTGCTTCATTGTGAAAGCCTAAATGTGTCGCTTGCAGTGTGTACACTAGGTTGTTCATGTCGAGGGGTGAGGTATGAATCCTGCTGTTCTCTGTGCACGAGTCTCTCCCCGGCAATCTGCTGCGACGAGGCAGGCTTCGACCTCTATCACGGGATGCAGCGGTTGGGTTGAAACCACAGAGGCTAGAATCGGCGAGGGGTACGGGGAGTTGCTTGCCGCCTCAGAGGGCAGGGACAACCAAACAGATTTATCGGATTTCGTCCTGTGGTCGCACCCCATCATTCAGACGCTACCTTGTGACGGTGAATTTGATTGGCCGACCGAGACCTTAGCCCGGTTTGAAGTGGTCGGAGTTGTGACGTGCGTCAAAATTGTGACGCCAATTGCCCAGCTAACCTATTGATATAGCAAGATAACTAGTGAGCACGCATTTTGCAATCTTCGCGTCAGGAGACCCATCTATGCGTATACTTGACTCTCTTTTTGACCGAACGGTGTCTGGCCTGACGAAGGCTATGGATCTCTCGTGGAAGCGCAACGAGACGATCGCCGCCAATGTGGCGAACGCGGAAACTCCTCAATACCGCGCCCTCGATCTTAACTTTGGCGCTGAGCTTGAGAAGGCTTTTCAGACTACGCAGCCAGGGGGCCTTCGAAGAACAGATTCACAACACCTCGACCTCTCGAGCAAAGACGAGAGTCACCTGACGGTTGATCACTCTGGCGCTACCAAAGCTGATGGTAACAACGTCGACATCGATATGCAGATGGCTTCACTCGCTCAGAACGGAAGTGACTACGCCAACGCAGCACAACTCATTCGTCGACAGATCGGTTTGGTCCGGACGGCTATTCGAGATGGGAGATAATAGATGATAAGCTCAAAGTTGCTCTCTCCAGGCTACACTGCCACAGGTATATCGGCCGCGGGACTGTCCGCGAATCGTGAGCGGCTCAATGTCGCTGCCGCCAATCTCGCCAATGCCGAATCGCCTGGCTATAAGCGTCACGATGTTGTGATGACCGCTGTTGAGATCCCCTCAGTCGATGGAAGTTTTTCGGCGGCGCTCGATAGAAATAGCCTTACAGCTCCCTCAGTCGCGGCAGTTCTTGAGGATCAATCGCCTGCGCGCATGGAGTATCAACCAAATCACCCTCTCGCCAACGCGCAGGGATACGTTGAGATGCCGAATGTCAACATCGTAGAGACCATGACCGATATGATGACGGCGAGTCGATTGTATCAGGCCAACGCGACAGCTCTGCAAGAGTCGAGAGCGATCTCGGCCGAGGCTCGAAAAATTTTAACTACTCAAGCGTAAGTGAGATAGCACCATGTCGATACAGTCGATCACTCCTCATATACCTCAAATCCCCTCAATTAAGGAGGTAACGCCAAAAGCTCCAGAGGTCTCCGGCGATGGTAATTCATTCGGACAGATGTTCGAAAACGCGCTCCAAGAGGTGAATCAACTTCAAACCCAGGCGGATCAGCAGATCGAGGGACTGACACTTAAAAAAGATGGTGTCACTCCTCACACCGCGATGGTCGCGCTTGAAAAAGCCGATGTCGCGTTTCAGCTCATGTCCGCCATTCGGGGAAAGATAGTTCGCGCGTACGAAGAAGTAATGCGTACTCAAGTTTAATAAGAAAAGAAAAAGAGGTGTATTGTGGCTCCATCGATCGATCCAAAGGCGGTATTTTCGCAACTCATTGAGCGGTATATGCGATTGCCGTTCGCTCAAAAGGTTGTCGCGCCTGTTCTCGCTGTCTTTTGTGTGTGGGCGTTGGTATACACCTCACGCCTTGCTACAGCCCCGGACTACTCGGTGCTTTATTCAGACCTGAATTCCGGAGATGCTGGAGCAGTCGTCCAGCGCCTCAAAGAGCTTAAAATCGCGTATCGACTTGAGGGGAACACCATCTCCGTGTCTCCTCCGAGTCAGGTGCATGAGCTGCGCCTGACGCTCGCGTCAGAGGGAGTTCCTAAGACTGGCTCAGTTGGCTTTGAGTTGTTTGATGGCGCTAACTTCGCGACCACGACCCTGGGCGAGACAGTGAAAAAGCAGCGAGCTCTGCAGGGTGAGTTGGAGCGTACCATTATGTCGCTCGACGCGGTTCTAGCCGCGCGCGTTCACATCTCTCAGCCTGAAAAAACGATCTTTGCCAAGGCGGCCCAGGAGCCAGGGGCCTCAGTGCTCCTTAAGCTTCGGCCCGGTGCTGAACTCGATAAGAAGCAGATCAAAGGCATCGCGAACTTTGTGGCGACTGGAGTTGATGGGCTGAAGCCCGAGAATGTCACGATCATCGATGAATTTGGGAACCTCCTTACGCCAAAATCCGCCGAGGGTGACGAGATCGGAGAGGATGCTACCCGCTTGCAGTATGTGCGAGAGGTGGAGAAGGGGTATGTCCAACGGATCGAGACCATGTTGGCGAAAGTTCTTGGGCCAGGCAAAGTTGTCGCGCGAGTAACGGCAGACCTTGATTTCTCCTCAAATGAACGGGAGGAGGAGAGCTATGATCCAGGTGGACAGGTGGTTCGCTCCGAGAGGACGGTGGAAGAGGGAGTCGGCGCGGCTCAGCGTGGGGGAATTCCAGGGGTCGTGAGCAATCTGACAAATGATGCTCAAGCCAACGCGACTCAGAATATAGCCGCCGATCAGAACTCACGAAAAGAGCGGGTGAAGAATTTCGAGGTTTCAAGAGCTATTGTTCGTAGCGCTCAGGCGCGCGGTAAGTTGGTCCGTTTGTCAACGGCTGTGTTAGTCGATGGCAAAACCATCGAGAATCCTGAGGTCGGAGCTGATGGAAAATCAACCGGTAAGACTCAGAAGACGTATGTGGCTCTGGCGCCGGAGATGATTTCACAGGTCGAGGGGATCGTGAAGTCGGCGGTAGGCTTTGATAGTAGCCGCGGTGATGTGGTGACGGTTGAGAACGTGCCATTCTTTGAGCCTGATGAAAGTCTTAAGGCAGAGCTTGAGAAGGCTCGACAAACAGACACATACATTCAGTATGGAGGGATGGCGGTGCCCATTTTGGCGACGCTGTTGTTAGTCTTCTTCGTCTTACGACCACTCGTGAAGTTCCTTATTACTCCAAGTCGTGAGGAGATTGACTTGGCGGGTCTGTTGCCTTCGCAGTTAATCGATGCCGACACGGAAGCTGCTGTATCGGCTATCACATCTGACGCTGGAGCTGCTGGCGTAGCCGGGAGCAAGAGTGGTTTGGCTGGGCTGCAGCCGGTCATCGACATTGAGCAGTATGAGGAGGTCATGGCGGAGAATTCTCGTCTGGTAAAAGACAACCCCCAACAAGCAGCGCTGTTAATTCGCTACTGGCTCAATGACGGTAAGATCTAGATAGGGAGCGATCGTGGACGCGCAAGATAGATCAGTCGAGGACAAAGTCACAGTCAAGACGTTCAAGTCCTCCGGGTACCAGGAAATAACGTGGCCGATTGTTGAGTCTCAGGTTCTTGAGGCGACCTTTGCTCCACTTGCGTTCGAACTCGTGAAGCAGGGGGAGTTCGCGGTTGATGCGCTCTTTGAAGTGTTCGAGCCGTCCGCCCCGGGGATTTCTCATGCGACTGTTATCGTTGAGCAGGATCTCCAAGAGAACGAACTGTACGATGTCGCCATGTCTGTGGATTATCGAGATGAGGCTCTCGTCGGGGTTGGGGATGGCGGAGTTTCAGTCGCGGCACGGATCGAGGAAGAGGTAGAGAAGCGTGTCTCCGCGAGAATGCTTCAAGACGCTGAGGCGCGCGCGGCTGAGTTGACACAAGCTCGCGAGGAGGCCTTTGCGCAGGGGGCGGACTCTATCAAGGCGGAGATCGCTGATCTCAAGAACCAACTTTCCGCGCGTTTTGACGAACTCTGTGATGATATGCGAACGCAAATTGTCGAGGCCCGGCGCGACTACGAGCAACAAGCTGTGGATCTCGCTCTTCAAGTTGCGCAGAAATTACTTGAGAAAGTGGTCGAAGTAGACCGAAGTTACATTGAGGAGATTCTTGCTCAAGCCTTGAGGGCGGCTGGCGGAGCAGAAGTTGTCAGTGTGCGTGTGAGCCCGCAGGACTATGAGTTCCTAGCTACACGGAGGCTTTCAGAGGGCGCGACTGAAAAGTGGCCGATTCAGAGCGATGATTCGATTCGCTCGGGTTGTATTGTTACTACAAATGCGGGTGAGGTTGATTTTGACCTTGAAAAAAGTTGGGCCCGAATTCGGGACAGAGTCTTGAAGGGGCCGAAGCTGTGATCTCGTCGATTTTTGAACATGCCCGCCACGCCGTATCTCAAGAGCCGGTAGGGCAACTTCGTGGAGTTGTGAGTGAAGTGCGTGGGTTAATTGTAGAGGGCACGGGTCCTCGGTTGCCGGTTGGATCGCACGTGCTCATTCGTTCTATCTCTGGTGAGATCCCCGCCCAGGTGGTTGGATTTCGCAGTGATAAAATCTTGATCATGCCCTTTGAGCACATTCAGGGTATTGCTCCGGGCGCGGTGATCACCGCATCGGAGGGCACTGCCGAAGTTGCGGTGTCGGATCTTTTGCGGGGTCGAGTTATCGACGCGTTGGGGAATCCCCTCGATGGCAAACCATTACCGATTATGTCGCAAGTTGTTCCTTTGTATCGCAGCCCGCCCAACCCTGTGACGCGAACTCGGATATCGCAGCCACTTGACCTTGGGGTTCGAGCGATCAACGGTCTTTTAACTATCGGGCAGGGACAACGCCTCGGAATTATGGCGGGGTCAGGAGTGGGGAAATCTACTCTGCTTGGAATGATGGCCCGGACGTCGAAAAGCGACGTGAATGTCATCGCCCTCGTTGGAGAACGAGGCCGAGAGGTGAGGGAATTCATTGAGCGTGATTTAGGGCCTGAAGGGCTTGCTCGTTCGGTTGTAGTTGTAGCGACAGGAGATCAGTCTGCGCTACTCCGAATTCGCGCCGCGTTTGTGGCAACAGCGATTGCTGAGTTCTTCCGCGATGAGGGGCATAAAGTCACACTGATGGTAGACTCTGTCACTCGACTCGCGATGGCACAGCGTGAAGTGGGGCTAGCAGCAGGGGAGCCTCCTGCGACTCGTGGTTACACGCCATCGGTTTTTGCCATGCTTCCAAAGCTGCTGGAGCGCGCGGGTACAGGGGAGGGAAGTGGGAGTATCACTGGGCTCTACACAG
Organism: bacterium; assembly: GCA_017853915.1. GTDB lineage: Bacteria > Bdellovibrionota_C > UBA2361 > UBA2361 > OMII01 > OMII01. The sequence continues at coordinate 4,661 of JAFMIS010000052.1, read as the reverse complement.
TCCTGGTGGAGGGCGACGATATGAATGAGCCGGTTGCTGACGCTGTGCGAGGAATTCTTGATGGTCACATCGTTCTCAGTCGGCGCCTCGCGAGCCGGGGACACTTTCCCGCGATTGATGTGCTTCAAAGCATCTCTCGTTCTATGACCGACATTGTGGACCCAAATGTGACAGCTATGGCATCAGAGATCCGAGAGACCCTTGCGGCCTACCAAGACGCGGAGGATTTGATCATGATTGGTGCCTATAAGCAGGGCCAAAACGCTCGCGTCGACCAAGCCGTAAAGCGAATAGAAGCTGTAAATACTTTTCTTCGGCAAGCTGTCGACCAGCCCATGTCTCTTGAAAGAAGTTGGCTCTCGATGGGACAGATACTACAGGGATAATCCATGAAACCCTTCCGTTTCCGGTTGCAGAGAATCCTTGATCTTCGAGTTCAGATTCGTGACAAGGCGCGTCAAGAAGTTGTCCGTCTCAATCACGAACGTGATCATGCCATCAATGTTTTGAGGGGGTTAGAGGCCGAATACCATAGTAATGGGATTGCCGAGGGTGGCACATATCCTGCAAGTCATTTCATGTTGAGCGGTGCCTATGCCGAGCGTCTTGAAAGAGCCATCTCTCAGCAGCGAGAGGTTGTCGTTCAGGCCATTAAAGACGCGGAAGCAGCGCACGAGCGGTATGTTGAGGCGAGCCGTGAGGCAAAGGCGCTTGAAATGCTGCGAGAGAGAAAGTTGCTCGAACACAAGGAACGGGCGCAGCGAGAAGAAAGTAGCATGCTGGATGAATTCGCAATACAGCGCGCTACGAGAGCGGAGTAAATGAGGACAGCGGGTATGTCAGAAAGGAAGTTGACCAAAGAGCAAGCTAACGAGTTGTATGATGATCTGCAGAAAGCCATGAACCAGATGTTAGCTAATCGTTCTAAACAGGCTGCGCAGAGCGCGCGTCCGGCTTCGACGCAAACGGCGACAAAAGTCGCATCACAGGCTGAGGCAAAAGCAGCTGCAAAGAACGCCTACGCGAAGCCAACAGCGCCGCACACAAAGACTCCTCCCGGTGCGCAGAGGTCTGCGCGTTCTCGATTCTCAAGGAGGGGCATCAACGGTAATATTGGCGCGCTCTGTGTAGTCGCTTTTTTCTGCGTCTCCAAAGTCGCTCTCTCAGCTCTTGAGGCAAGTGGTGTAGGTCACGTTGAGGAGGCCAACGCGGTTATTGTGCGTGCGCCGAGTGGGCCGCAATGGAGTAAGGAGGAGGTCAAGATCCTTACTGGATTGGATAATCGTCGAGTCGAACTTGAGGATCGTAATACTCGCCTGGAGCAGCGCGAGAGTGATTTTATCGCTCGTGAGCGTGAATTGGCAGTACGCCTCACCGAACTAAAAGAGCTCTCTGAGAAACTTAAGATAGAGCGAGAGAAGGGTGATAAGCAGCGCAGTACGCAGCTGGAGCAGTTAGCGAATGTGTATGGATCGATGAACCCACCCGAGGCCGCGCATCTCCTAGAGCAGCTTGATATACAAGTCTCTTTATCTCTCATCGAGCGTATGCCCGAGAAGAGGATTGGGCAGATCCTAGCCTTGATGAATCCGCAGAGGGCTTTGGAGCTTACAAACCTGTTGAGTCAGCGTAAGGGCTGAGCTACTCAAAACTACCGCGTGTGCCAACTGCCGGCCCAGCTGAAATGCCCTAGCTGATCGCGGCTTCACGAGATACGTTACACCAATATGGTCGGCGAACCGGAAGCTTTATTGGCGAAGCACCAGAGAGATTTGAAGATCCAACGATTCCTTTTTGTCATCGCGGCGCTGTCTTTCCTATGGATGCTACATATCCGCCCGGATGCCATGGGGAACGACTTCTCTGGTCATAAGGCATATCTCCAGCATCTTCAAAACAACCCTTTTGATCCGTTCGCATATACTAATCACGAGTCGTGGCATCCACCGACGTACTACTACATTGCCGGTGTTGCGGCAAAAATTGGGGAAGCCCTTGGCTGGAGTGCTGTAAAGGGCGCGCGACTAATATCCGCGATTTTGTACCTTATTTATATCTACTTCGGCTTTCTGAGTTTGCGATTGTTTCTCTCCGGGTGGGCTCTTGTTGCGAGCTCTGTATTGCTTATCGCCTGGCCCTCGAATCTTGAGTTGGCGACTCGTGTAAACTCCGACGCGGCGATCTATCCGATCTACGCGGCGACCCAATATTATGTCATGCGCGCTTTTTTAAGCGATCGATTCAATGACTGTCTGCGGGCCCTTGCCATCTCGTTTGTAGGGCTGGCCTTTAAAAGCTCCGCTCTAGTGCCTGTTAGTATCGCGGCTGTAGCCACGGGCTGCTGGCTGATAATTAATTATCGGAGCTTGTGCCATGGGAGGTTCATATCGCGCAGGACGATATGTGCCTTGGTGGGGCTGTTTTGTATCGGTGTGAGTATCAATGCTTCACGCTTTATCTCTGCCAAATTCTTGGGAACTCCGATATCGCCCTTCTATCTTGGAGGCGTGCGAACTGATGTGTTTTCATTTTTTGATCTCTTGGCTCTTCGACCGTATCGTCTGATTGAAACCCCATTCAGTCAGCCGCCATTTATTGGGAGCTCTGTGATGGAATTTGCGCTCAGAACGGCAGTTTTTACCGAATATCCGTTCTTCAGCCAGCACAGGGGGGTTGCTCAAGTATTGATCGCAGGAATAGTTTTTCAACTCGTAACCATAGCGATCTACCTCATCTCTCTAGTTCCCGCTGTGATACGGTGGCTCCGGTCCCGCTGTGTCAGGGCTTGTGCCAGTGCAGCTTCGAGTGAAGATCTAGCCGGGCATCGTGGCGGAAATGGGAATGCTGTTCAGGAGCATTCACAGGCACTCATATTGCTCATGCTAGTTAGTATCGCGGTAGGTAGCTTGTTGGTGTTTACTTTATTGAGGCATTGGATCGTGTGCGCAAATTATCGTTTTGTGCAGCCATCGATCATTGCCTGGATTGCTCTCGTTTTCCTACCATTGCAAGGCTCGTGGCGAAGGTCCAAGAGAGGTGCTGGCCTTTGGATGCTTCGGTATCTGGGAGCAACAGTGTTGACACTCGTAGCGCTGGCTATTTTTCTCTTGAAAATCTCTCTTCTCGTTTCGGGGTAGCCGGAGGTCGGGTCATCGCGACATGAAATAAGCGAGGTCTCTCTACGGCCGAGGGGAATGGCCGCATCGCAATCGGAAAAACCCAAAGATGGTCATCCGAAGCAGCAGTAAGCCGTGATAGAAGCGGTGAATTTTAGTGCTGCCATACATTCTATCCCGGTATTGAATCGGAATATCAACTACCCCCAGACCCAAAGAGCATGCTGGAAAGAGTAGCTCGAAATCTCCAAATGGATCAAAGTCGCCGAACCTCTGTCGCCACGTGACAAAGCGGTAATAGTCGTCGCGCGAAAATAGTTTAGTGCCGCACAGTGAGTCGCCGATTCGTGTGTCGAGAACATAGCTGAGAGCTTTGGCAAAAAAAACGTTGCCCAAGCGGTTTAAAAATCTCATCGCGCCGTGTTCCATAGGATACATCAAGCGGTTCCCATTTATGAAATCAGCGTAGCCGAGCCTCCAGGCATCGTAAAATCTGATGAGCATTTCGGGGGGCATAGTCAGGTCGGCATCGAGGATTGCGATGAGATCGCCGCTCGCTTGAGAGGCCCCTAGGCGAACCGCGTCGCATTTTCCCACTCCTCGTTGCCGCAGGCATACAATCGAGTATTTGGAACCGTATAGGGATGCTACGCGTTGAATCTCATCCCAGGTCCCATCGGTCGAGTGCCCTTCGACAAACAGAACTTCAACGGAGCCCCCAAAATCGGGAAGCCGAGTGAGCGCGTTCTCGATGTTCCCACGCTCATTGCGGGCAGGGATGATGATTGAGAGGGAGGGGCTGGTAGTTTCAGCTTTTATAGGGCGTAGCACAACCACCCAGGCCAGGCTGAGGCGTCGCACAAATGGAATGGCCGCGAAGAGTCTATTGAGAATGGTGCCTAAACCAAACATTCGCCAGGGAATCACTACTGGGGTGCGTACCCGGGTAACCTCAAAGCCCGCCAGGCGCGCCACGTTTCGTAGATCGGTCGCTGTGATGAAGGTGTACGGTTCCTTTTTTGAGAATATCCTATCTGTGGTTACGAAGCGGAGGATCCAGCGCAGGTATGGGGAATACATCACCGCGATTACTCTGCCTCGTCGACCTATTCTATTGTGGATTCCGTGAAGCAGCGCCTCAATATCGAGCTCGCAGTTCAAGACGCCATTCAGCACAACAGCAGTCAGCTCAGGAGAGTTTGAGAGCTCTTGAAGAAGAGCGGGTGATGACGGGACTGAGATCGTCTCTCCCTCAGCTAGATCCGGATACTCCGGAGTGCCGCCGGCGGTCATCATGACCACGCGCCGAAAGTAGCTGGTGATTGCCGCCACCTCGGCAGCCAGAAGCTTATGCATATCTACGGATAGATTCGATTCAAAGGTGCCACGATATGGGACATCTCCCTCCTATGTCTCACGCCAGTACCTTACACAGTAGTGTGGCATGGTGGTAGATCAGGATTTGGGTCGAGAGGGGGGAGCCTGAGCTCACTAGTACCCACATCTATCCAAAATCTCATCTGTCTTACGAAATCCAAAAACTTT